>JBCCMT010000351.1:0-2412 GCA_039026195.1 Pseudomonadota bacterium
ACCGTCCAGTCGCTTCACGTAATTTTTATAAAAAACGACGCCCAAATTTAAAGGACGGTAAGAATTATGGCAACGGAATTTATCAATAAGGGCCCTTTGTCTGGGGTGCGCGTGTTAGAATTGGCTCATGTGATGGCGGGCCCAACTTGTGGTCGGATCCTCGCTGATCTTGGGGCAGAGGTCATCAAGCTTGAACGTTTGGGCGGGGAAGATTGTCGTCATATGGCCCCGCCTTGGCAAGGGGATGAGGCCGCAGGCTTTTTGATGCTCAACCGCAACAAAAAAGGTATCGCGGTTAATCTGAAGGCAGAAGAGGGCCGTCAAATCGTTTTTGATCTGGTCAAAGAAACAGATATTGTGATCGAGAATTTCCGTAAAGGGACCATGGAAAAGCTCGGCATTGGGTATGATGTTCTGCGGGAAATTAACAAGGGGCTTATCCTTTGTGAAATCTCCGGATACGGTCGGACGGGCCCTTATTCTGATAAAGGCGGTTATGATGTGGTGGCCCAAGCCATGTCTGGGGTCATGAGTGTGACCGGGGAAGGGGTGGGGCGCCCCCCTGTGAAATCCGGCGTGCCTGTGGCTGATATTGGCGCTGGGATGTCAGCGGTTATCGGTATTTTGGCGGCCTATGCTCACCGCGAAAAAACCGGTGAAGGGCAGGTGGTCGATACGTCCCTATTAGAGGTGGGCGCGTCTTTTATGACCTGGCCTATCGCAAGTTATTACGCTGACGGATCAATCGCAAAGCCCATGGGCACAGCGCACCCGCTTGATGCACCTTATCAGGGGTTTGAGGCAAGCGACGGTTGGTTTATGGTGGGCGCGGCGAACCAGGCCAACTGGCTACGCCTCGTCAAAGCTATTGATGCACCGCATTTGGCTGAGGATCCCCGGTTTTTAGAGAACCCCCAACGCGTTGAAAATCTCGATGCATTGGTGGAGGAGCTGTCGGCCATTTTCATCCAAAAACCAAAGGCGTATTGGATCGATGCCTTAGATGGTGCAAATGTGCCCACAGGTCCTATCTATAATGTGGCTGAAATGCTTGAGGATGAGCAAATCAAAGCCCGTGGCATGGTGATGGATGTGGAGCATAAAACACTCGGCACCGTGAAAACCTTCGGGCTGCCCATTAGATTCTCAGAGACACCTGCTTATTCTAACAAGAGTTCTCCTGTTTTGGGTGAGCATACGGAAGAAGTTTTATCGACCCTTGGCTATTCAAGCGATAAGATTGAGGATCTGAAAAAGCAAGGCGTTGTGACGTCGAGTTAACCGCTTCATCGCAAGCTTGTCTTCTGTAGACCAGCTCTTTCTCGTTTCATAAAATGCGAAAGAGCTTGCTAAGCGTGATGAGCTTGCGGCCAGATATTTATGGATGACCTGCTTCTTTTTTTATATCTATAGTATGGTATAGCTTTAAGTTCTAAAGAGAGGTTGCTTAAAATGATTTTTACTAAATTTCTTTCTGTCTATTTCATATCAATCAGCCTTTTTATTGCCCCTGCGCCTATGGCTGCTTTTGCTATAAGCGAAAACGCTGTGCCCCCAAAACCTCAAAGGTTTGAGAATCCGATTTCTATGATGGAAATGATGCTGAATTCAGCGGCGCGGCAGGTATGTGGCGATCATTTCATTTCTGGAAGACCCGTTGAGGATATTATCGAACGGTCGGTGATTGGGGATAGGGAAGAGTTCTCTGAGCCCGTGGTGGCATCAGAGCATTACCCTTTTGACAAAGAGAAGTTTTTTGAAGCTCTTGAGAATATTGAGGTCAACCAGACGGGCAAATGGGTGTCAGTTTCCGCTGGCCCCTATGTGGGGACCGCCCGTTATTATGGCGATCAAGGGTGTGTCATTATTGCGCCAATGACAGATCACGCATTTTTTGACCCTAAACCTGTGCCACGCCCTTCTAAAGAGGATAATTTATTTCCCGACCAAGATATTTTGGCGTCTGGGAAGGCTCTTCCGTCCTCTTATGACCGAGCGACTTTAGAGGCCGCCGCTGCAAGAGCGCTGCATCCAGAGCGCCATGGCACAGCTATCATGGTGGTACATAAGGGCGAGGTGGTACTGGAAAGATATGCCGACCATTTGGGGATTACAAAAGATACGCCAACCCAAAACTGGTCTATGGGCAAAAGTATTTTAGCAGCTCTGATTGGCCGTCTTGAAGCTTTAGGCGAGCTTTCGCTTAATGACCCAGCGCCCATTCCCGCTTGGTCAGTAGATGAAGGCGATCCGCGTCAAGATATAAAAATTATTGACCTTATGCAAATGACAGGGGGACTGTCCTGTACACGATCTGAAGACCCTTGGTTTATACGCGGGCCATCAAATTTTCATGCTGATCACCATATAATTTATGGTGCGCCTGTGGATGTGATTCAGCTTGCAATCTCA
>JBCCMT010000352.1:0-2388 GCA_039026195.1 Pseudomonadota bacterium
CCCCGGCGATGTGCTGGCCCGGATCCCAACGGAGGGGGCAAAAACTCGCGACATTACCGGGGGTCTTCCCCGTGTGGCGGAACTCTTCGAGGCCCGTCGTCCGAAGGATCATGCGATCATCGCTGAAATTGATGGTCGGGTGGAGTTTGGTCGCGACTATAAAAACAAGCGTCGCATTTCCATTGTGCCCCTTGATGAGGAGCAGGAGACGAAAGAATATCTCGTGCCGAAGGGCAAGCATATTGCCGTTCAGGAAGGGGACTTCATCGCCAAGGGGGAATATCTCCTCGATGGGAACCCTGCGCCCCACGATATCTTGGATGTGATGGGGATTGAGGCCTTGGCAGAATATCTCATCAATGAGATCCAAGAGGTCTATCGTCTACAAGGGGTGCCGATCAACGACAAACATATCGAAGTGATCGTGCGTCAAATGTTGCAGAAGGTGGAGGTCAGCGATCCTGGCGAATCCAGCTTCTTAAAAGATGAGCAGGTGGATAAGATCGATTTTGAAGAAACCAATAAGCGTCTTTCCGAACAGGGTTTGCGCTTAGCGGAGGGCCAACCGATCCTACTGGGGATTACGAAGGCCAGCTTGCAAACACGGTCCTTCATCTCAGCGGCGTCGTTCCAAGAAACCACAAAGGTACTCACCGATGCAGCCGTGAACGGAAAGATCGACAGCCTGGAAGGCCTGAAAGAAAATGTCATTGTGGGTCGTCTCATCCCTGCGGGGACCGGAGGTCAAATGTCGAAATATCAGCTTGAGGCCGATAAACGGGACGAGCAGCTTATTGCTGAGCGGGAAGCGCGTGAAGCCACAGCGCTGCCTGCGCCGGACTTAACGCCCCCACCGTCCCCAGACGAAGGCGGGTCCTCCGAGGTGGCGGCTGAATAAGCCGGTCCTCTAAGTGGGCATCTATTGAACTTTAGAAAAAGCGGTTATGAAATTCTCATAGCCGCTTTTTTATCTTTTAACTCAGCTTAATTGAACCAGGGAAGAATAAGGAATTGGCATGTTAAACACATTTCCTCTCTCCCTCGGTATTGTGGTCATTGGCCGGAATGAGGGGCAGCGACTGGTCGATTGCCTTGCCTCTCTGCCAAAGGATCTTCCCATTGTGTATGTGGACAGTGGGTCCACAGACCATAGTGTCGCTCATGCGAAGGAAATCGGGGCCACAGTCGTGGAGCTGGACATGATCCGCCCCTTCACCGCCGCCCGCGCTCGGAATGAAGGGGTGACAGCGCTAAAAGCGAAGGCCCCCGGCCTTGAGGCGGTGCAGTTTTTAGACGGGGATACGATCCTCGATCCAGACTGGCTTCGCTTGGCAATGGATTTTCTGGTGGCGCATCCTGAGGTGGTGGCGGTGGCGGGGCGCCGGCGGGAAAAATATCCTGACGCCAGCTGGTATAACACCCTTTGCGATATTGAATGGAACACCCCTATCGGGGAGGCCGCCGCGGTGGGCGGCGATGCCCTTTACCTATTAGATGCCTTTGAAAAGGTCGGCGGGTTCAACCCTCGCGTCATCGCGGGGGAGGAGCCTGAGCTTTGTTTCCGCCTACGTCAGGAAGGGGGCAAAGTGTTTAGGCTCAATGCAGAGATGACCCAACATGATGCGGCCATTCATACTTTCCCCGCTTGGTGGAAGCGGGGGGAGCGGTCCGGCTATGCCTTCACCTTAGGGGCCTTGATGCACGGCCAAGGAGCAGAGCGATATAATGTTCGCCCCACTTTACGGGCATTGTTCTGGGGCGGGGCTCTTCCGTTGCTTTTTGTATTAGCTGTCCTTTTGGCGCAACCCATCATCGCCCTCCTTGTGTTGGCTCTCTATGGTGCAAAATGGATCAAGATGAGGCGCCGATTCGCTGGATCTCTAGAAAAGCCAGGGAAATATGCGCTCTTTTTGATGATCCTGAACATGGCTGAGGCGAAGGGGAGTCTTTCTTGCCTATGGGATCGACTGCGCAACAAAGATATGCAAATTATTGAATACAAATAATAAAGATAACGCTTAAGAAATTTTCTAAAATTGCTTGACCCCATAAGGCATCCTTTGTAAGGGCCGCTTTACGCCAGATGAGGCACGGTCGCATATTTCCAGTGGATGGAAAGCGATACTTCCTCGGCAAAGCGAACATGACAAACAACTTCATCGGTGCGCCCCGACAGGATCGCGCCGTTTGGTTTTTGGAAGTTTCTTTGTTCTGGACCTTAGTTTTGAACCCGCGACCTCAGGATGATCGCATGCCAACTATTCAACAGCTTATCCGTAAACCACGGAAGCCAAAGAGAAAAATTAACAAGGTGCCGCACCTTGAGGGGAATCCTCAAAAGCGTGGCGTGTGTACCCGCGTGTACACCACGACACCGAAAAAGCCGAA
>JBCCMT010000353.1:0-2387 GCA_039026195.1 Pseudomonadota bacterium
AGGGGCATTTTCCCCGCCCCAACGGGTTCGCGCGCGGACCACATCATGGTTAGAAAAAGACCAGCTGGGCCAGGCATCCTCTGCTGGCCATCCATCATAGGCTTGACGAATAAGGTCAGGGGTCAGGGGCGCATTTTCTAAAAAGAGAAAATTATAAGCAGTATGGAGATGATCGGGGGAAGTATATTCGATGCTTCTATCCGTATAATGATCACAAAATATCTCAGCGACAGCCATGCGGTTATCATACTCATCTAAAAGCTCTCGAAACGCTTTGATAAAATCAAGTGTTTCCGGTTGGGACCGGTCATAGAGATGTTGCTGATAAGTATAGGGCCGGCTTTTATTCAATGGGGCAGGTTTCGGTGGATTATCGCGCAAGTTGACATCGCAATAGTAAAAATTGGTCACATCTAACCGAAACCCATCCACCCCCATGTCCAACCAGTTCCGGGCCACCCGCATCACTTCGTCTCGCACCTCAGACTTGCGAAAATTTAAATCCGGCTGCTCCCGGAGGAAATTATGGAGATAATATTGCTCCCGCTGGGTGTCCCATCCCCAAGCTGGGCCCCCAAAAACCGACAACCAATTATTGGGCGGGCCGCCATCTGCTTTTGGATCTGCCCAGATATACCAATCTGCTTTGGCGTTGTCTTTCGACGACCGACTTTCTTTGAACCAGAGATGTTGATCAGAGGTATGAGAATATACCTGGTCTAAAATAACTTTAAGCCCCTTATCATGGGCAATGGTAATCACGTCACACAAATCTTGGAATGAACCGAATAGGGGATCCACCCCCTCATAATCTGATATGTCGTAGCCATAGTCCTTCATGGGCGAGGGAAAAATGGGGGAAAGCCACACCCCATCCACCCCAAGACGTTTGATATAGTCAAGCTTACTTAAGATACCCGGCAAGTCACCCACGCCGTTTTGGGTTGTGTCACAAAAGCTGCGGGGATAAATTTGGTAAATCACCGCGCCTTTCCACCAGGGGGCATTTGTCATGCTTTTCTGTGCCTTGCTTCTGCTGCGGGCGGCCATAGCGTCCTTAACGGAAATATGGTTAGCTTTATAGAATAAGAAGGGATGCGCGCCCATCACAATTTAAAAGGCATAGATTATGATGCAGAAATTACTTTCCTTTGGCTTGGTCATCGCCCTCTTGCCTGTCCTCGGTTATATATGCATGACCTTAGGGTTTCGATTAGGGGTCATTGATTTTGGTGCAGTATTCAATGGACTTAAATTCATAGTCCCCGCCCTAATGCTTGCGGTTGTTGTCTTGTTAGCGGTTGCCTTAGGCTCATTTATGGGCGGTCGGCCGGGCCAGGCGAGTTTAAGCCTCTTAAGTGCCTTTGCGGCCTTTGCCATGATCCTCGGGCCGTTGCAGATGAAAAAGCAAGGCGAAACCGTGCCGCCTATCCATGATATTTCCACCGATACTCAAGACCCGCCCGCCTTTGTCACCGCTGCTCCCTTACGCAAAGCGGGAGAGAATCCAGCTGCCTATGACCGGGCGCAAACCGCCAGGCAGGTAGAAGCCTATCCTGACCTTGTGCCGCTGTCCTTAGAGCTCTCAACGGAAGACGCCTTTGAGATCTGTTTACAAGCCGTTGAAGATGCAGGGCTAGAGTTGCTGGATCAGCAAAAAGAAGAGGGGCGGATTGAGGCCGTCGCCACCTCCCGCTGGTTTGGGTTTAAAGATGACGTGGTTTTACGTATTCGGCCCCAAGCGGAGGGCGGCAGTATCGTGGATATCCGCTCAAAATCACGCATTGGTGTGTCGGATTTAGGGGCGAATGCCGCGCGTATTCGCGGGTTGAGGGAAGATATTTTAGCCCTTGCAGAAAATCAGTCATAGTTTGATTTGCCTGATGCGGTGGGGAGCGCTAAGGGCCATTCTTCGTTAGCTCTTGAGAATATATTATGACGGTCAAAGTCCGTTTCGCCCCATCCCCCACAGGTAAGCTCCATATCGGCAATATACGTGCCGCGCTTTTTAATTATCTTTTTGTGCGGAAGGAGGGGGGGCGCTTCCTTCTCCGGTCGGATGATACAGATCAGGCGCGATCTACTACGGTTTATGAGGAGGGGATCAAACAGGATCTCGATTGGTTAGGATTGGCCCATGACGAATTTGCGCGTCAATCTGAACGGTTTGATGTTTATGACGACGTGGCAGAATATTTCAAAAGTCAAGGTCTTTTATATCCATGTTATGAAACAGCGGAAGAGTTAGACCGTAAACGGAAACTACAGCGGGCGCGGGGGCTTCCCCCGGTTTACGATCGGGCAGGGTTAGCCCTTTCACCCAATGAGCAAGAAGCCTTTGAGGCTGAGGGTCGACGACCCCATTGGCGGTTTAAGCTGTCACAAAA
>JBCCMT010000354.1:0-2379 GCA_039026195.1 Pseudomonadota bacterium
CTTCAAAATCCACTTCCTTTTTTTGCAACAGGGCTTTGGCCCGCGTACAATAGGGGCACATGGGCCGGGTCTAAATTTGAACTGATTTCATAAAATGTTCCTTATCTATTGGCTTAGGGCGCGGTGCCCTAGGATAGAGGGTTTTCGACGGATTTCACGACCCTGGATAAAAGAATGGCATGGACATGATGGGCCCCTGCTTGGCGTAAGGCCGCCGCGCACGCAAGTAAGGTGGCCCCGGTGGTGAGAACATCATCCACCAAAACAAAATTTTGCGCCGATAAATCTTGCCCTTTTTGCACCTCAAACGCCCCCTTAACATTCTTCATGCGTTGTTTTCGGTCTCCCCCTTTTTGAGAAGGCGTGGGCCGCACGCGCTTTAAAAGCTGGTGGTTCACAGACACCCCCGTCACCTTTGAAACGCCCTCTGCCAATAACCCCGCTTGGTTATATCGGCGGGCCCGCAACCGCTGATGATGGAGGGGGACGGGAAGAAGAACCGTATGGGGAAGGGTCAAAATATCCCGTCCCGCCCCAGCCATGATATGAGAAAAAGCCGCCACCCCGTCAAAACGGTCGGCATATTTTAACCGCAAAATCGCAGGGGCGGAGGCCTCATCATAAATCAGGGCAGACCTGATCAAATCAAGCCGCCCGGGCGCCGTTAAATTTTCAGGATAATCATCAGGGGAGGCACAAACGACGCATTGGCTCGCAGCTTGGACTTCATAGGCAAACGGCATACCGCATTTTTCGCACCAAGGCGGGGCCATTTGACGCACATTCTGCCAAACCTCTGGGGCGAACGTGCCTTGCCGGCTCACCGGCTCATCGGTGATGGGGCAGCGGGGCGGAAATAAGAGGTCTATGGTTTGACGTCTGAATTCTTTTGCAGAAAAGCCCATTTGCCAGCGGCGGGCTTGCCAGGCATATTTTGTCCACCATTTCTTTGTTTGATCGGACATACATGACCTCACCCAAACCAGATCCTATCTTTTCGGCAAATGCCCGTCAGCACAAGCGGGAACGGGCCCGCGCCCACTTTGAGGACCATGATTTTATCCACAAGCGCGCCGCTGAAGATGTGGTGGACCGGTTCGAAACCGTCCTGAAGCATTTTGAAAATGTGCTGCTTTATGGCCCCGGCGCCGCCCTTACAGCAAAGGCCCTGACACCAAAGGCCAATGTGGGCAAGGTCACCATCGCCGATGACATATCCAATGGTGAGGATATGGTGGTGGCCGCGGCGGAGGCCCTTCCCTTTTCTGACCAACAATTTGATGCGGTGGCTTCGGTCATGGCCCTCCACGCGGTGAATGATCTGCCCAAGGCCTTGGCGGAGGCCCGGCGGGTGTTAAAGCCCGATGGGCTCTTCATCGGTATTTTTCCAGGGGAGAGAACCTTGCATGAGCTGCGCTGGGCCCTCCAGACGGCGGAAGCGGAAGTGACGGGCCGGGTGGCGCCAAGGGTGCTTCCCTTCGTCGCGGTGAAGGATGGTGGCGCCCTTCTCCAGCGGGCGGGGTTCGCGCTACCAGTGGGGGATGTGTTGGAATTACCCATCACCTACCAAAACCCGATGCGACTTTTTGCCGACCTTCGCGGCGCAGGTGAGACCAGTCATTTAAAAAAGGGCCCCAAAGGCGGTCTTCGGCGGGATGTGCTTGCCCACGCCCTCACCCTTTATCAAAAGCGCTTTCCAAGTGAAGACGGCGGGGTCCATGTGACCCTAGAGCTGGTGGCTCTCACCGGTTGGGCCCCCCATGCAAGCCAACCCCAACCCCTAAAGCCGGGGAGCGCAACAGCTTCGTTACAGGCGGCTATTCAACACCAGGAATAATGACCTAAACTCTTTTACTGGATTCACTTTTGTAAAAAACCCGTCATATTGGTTAAAAAAAGTCTAACGAAACAGGTGACATATCACGCGGAATAGTTTTATGATTCTCGCGTTATACGGGAAATCTAAGGGTACTACATGAAACTGGGTCTTAAACGTCCGGTCATCAGTGATGAGTCGTTTCTACCATCCGCCCCAAATTTAGGGCGACTGACGGGTCTTACTGTTTTGCTCATCAGTGCCTGTCTTGGGTTTTTGGGTCATCGGGCGCTGCAAGACCGCGCCCAGGCGATCACAACCCATCAAGAACAGGTCTTATGGGCGGCCACCACCACCGCGGATCAACTGCGGCCCATGACGCCTGTCAATATTGCACCGGGCATTGCCCTTCCCGCGTCGGTCCGAAATATGATGGGGCAAAATGCGCATACCTCAAGTAGTAAACAATAACAGTCTAAATGAAGTAGTGCAATGTAACAAACTGCCGACAGAATTTCCATCGAGCCGTGAATCGAACGGTCAGCGCATCAGTAAGCCGTTAA
>JBCCMT010000355.1:0-2378 GCA_039026195.1 Pseudomonadota bacterium
GGCCAAATAAAGGTGGTGGAGCTAGGCGGAATCGAACCGCCGACCTCTTGCATGCCATGCAAGCGCTCTACCAATTGAGCTATAGCCCCGTTGAAGGATCACTTCAAAACGAATAACACGCGTAGAAAAAACAGTGTCAAAATGCAAGCGATAACATGTATTTTATCGCCCCCTTTTTAAGGGTCTTTTTTAAGAAAATACAGAATTTTTCAATTCAGCCAAATTGAAAAACTCTGCATACGTGACGAGCAAACATCTATGACTTTACGAAAAGACATATCTGCTGGTCATATGCAGGATATAACCAGCAGCACATGTTTAAGAGGTCGCAAGCGCATCTTGAGGATCAATTTTCACGCCAGGCCCCATGGTCGACGTTAAAGAAATCCGCTTGATATAAGTGCCCTTGGCGCCGGATGGTTTGGCTTTATTCACCGCATCGATAAATGTTTTCACATTCTCTTCGATTTTGCTTTCGTCAAAACTGGCCTTACCAATACCAGCGTGAATAATGCCAGTTTTTTCAACGCGAAACTGCACAGCGCCGCCCTTGGCATCATCGATCGCTTTTTTCACATTAGGGGTGACCGTGCCCACCTTTGGGTTGGGCATAAGCCCACGGGGGCCAAGCTGTTTCCCCAAACGCCCCACAAGCGGCATCATATCAGGGGTGGCAATCACCCGATCAAAATCCATCTGACCATTTTGGATTTGCTCCATCAGGTCTTCGGCGCCCACAATATCTGCACCAGCGGCTTTTGCCTCTTCCGCCTTTTCGTCCTTAGCAAATACCGCCACGCGCACAGTCCGGCCCGTACCGTTAGGAAGCGCCACAACACCGCGCACCATTTGATCCGCATGACGAGGATCGACCCCAAGATTCATGGAAATCTCAATGGTTTCGTCAAATTTTGCCGTCGCATTTGTTTTCACAGCTTTCACCGCATCGGTCACAGGGTGGAGTGTTTCTGCATCCACAGCGTCACGGGCAGCTTTGATACGTTTACCTACTTTTGCCATGATTATCCCTCCACCTTTAGGCCCATGGCCCGAGCGGAGCCAGCGATAATTTTCGCCGCCGCATCAATGTCATTGGCGTTTAAATCTGCCATTTTTGCCTCAGCAATCTCTCGAAGCTGGGCTTGGGTCACACTGCCCGCCACTTCACGGCCAGGGGTTTGACCCCCCTTTGCCAACTTTGCTGCCTTTTTTAAATAATAAGACGCCGGCGGGGTTTTGGTCACAAATGTGAAGGATTTGTCGGTAAAAATGGTGATGATGGTGGGGACAGGCATCCCCTTTTCCATCTCCTGTGTGGCCGCATTAAAGGCCTTACAGAATTCCATAATATTCAATCCACGCTGACCAAGAGCCGGACCAATAGGGGGGGACGGGTTTGCTGCCCCAGCGGGGACCTGAAGTTTCAGATACCCATCAATTTTCTTTGCCATAATAAACCTTCCTTAACTGGCGAAGGGGACGTGGTGCGGTCAAACCTTGGACTTTTGGGCCTGGACCTCCCACGAAAAAATATCTCTTAAGGCCATATTCCGAAAAAGCAACCATCGCTTTTCCCCTTGGCTTCAAAGCGTTTCCAGACGAGAAACCCACCCGCCCCCCATACAAGAGGTGCGCGTCACGGGGAAAGTTTAAAGGAGACGAAACTTATTAGTGATAAATTGAATAAATATACGAAAAGACTAACGAGATACTTGTTCAAATAACCATGTGATAATTCTGTTTTTATTGGTATTTTTGTCCTTTCCGCAGCGGAAATAAAAAAGCACCAACGAAATTGAAACTATCTTCTCATATGTTTGTCTCAACCTTAGGTCTGAAATGGGTCAAAACATTCACATATTCCCTTTTTCTCTACGATTTCAAGACGATAACGTTGAAGAATCCTACAGGAAAGACACGGAGAGTAGCTTCACCCTGATCCAGGTGATGAGCTTGCGCGTGGGCGTATGTTTCTATCTTGGTTTTATCTATTTTGACTTTCAAACTCTAGATGCTCCCCTCCACGCGATGGGGGTCCGTCTATTGGGCGGTATGGCTGTCCTCATCGCTTCAGAGATTGCCTATCGCACCCAAATCAGGTGGCTGACATCGCAGCTTGCCATGCTGGCCCTCATCTATGCGAGCCTTTCCACCAGTTATTTCATCTGGCAATCCGGTGACCCCACAAATACTTATTTTGTTGGTCTGATCATCATTGGTCTTGCCGCCCCTATTTTGCTGCGCCTCCCCCTTAGGCAGGCGATCATTATTCAAGCGGTGACATTTATCTCGTTTTTGGCAGCAACATTACCCTTTATTTCCCTAAGCGCCGATGAAACAATTTACGCTATGGAAGTTGCTTTCATGATGATTACCAC
>JBCCMT010000356.1:0-2372 GCA_039026195.1 Pseudomonadota bacterium
ATGACAGCTCACAGACGTTTTTCTTCATCTCTCATACCCGGGGCGCAGATGAAATCACCATATGGGAGGGAAATGCAATAACGGGCAAGGTCCGAAAAGTCAGATCAGAAAAAAGTAGCACACGCGCCGGCGTCACAGGGTCAAATATACAATACGGGGTGGAAGATATACCGGGAACAGATGATTATATCTGGTACTCTGATAAAAATGGGCGAGGACAATTTTTCCGGATGAATGGACGATCTGGCCGTGTTCGTAACGCAATTTCAGATTCAGATGTAACGGCACTTGATATACATTATATTGATGTTGACAAGAGCGAAGTCTATTTCACGGCCTACCCATCTCCAGAGGTAACTGACCCTGACCGCATTCAGCTTTATAAAGCATCATTAGAGGCGGGAGAGCAGGAGCGATTAACAGATACAAATACCCATCATTCTATTCATTTTTCGCCAAGCGGGAAACACTATATCGATATCGCTTCACGGATTGATCAACCGCCCACGGTGTATCTACGGTCTATTGATGGGACAGCGTCAGAGATTTTTGTATCTTCAGACGATGGGTGGGCACGCCCTCAAAAAGCTCGACCCTCTCGGTTTGAAGTCTTGGCAGCGGACGGTAAAACCAAGATTTATGGGAATATGTATCGTCCGAGTTATTGGTCTGCGCAGGCGAAGTACCCCATCATCAACTGGATTTATGGGAGTGCGGAATATCAGGTGGCTGGTGAAGGGTTTGATCAACGCAGTTCTCGGCTACAGCATTTTGCAGAGGCGGGCTTTATTGTGATTGAATTGGACAGCCGCGGGACGCCCGGGCGGACAAAAACTTTTAATGATTTCGGCATGGGTGCAGGCCATAACATTTGTGGGGCGCAAGACCATGTGGCCGCCATGAAACAATTAGCAGAGCGCGACCCCACTATTGATATTCGCCGTCCTGCTGTGGGTGGTCATTCAGGGGGCGGGCAGTGTGCCTATCGCCTAGCCTTGCGTGAACCTGACTTTTTCAAAGCTGCTGTTATTAGCGCCCCAAGTTCAGACCCTTATATTCTTGGCGCTTTTTATATTGAGGATTTTTTGGGGTTGATTGATGAAGAAGACCTTTTCGCTGAAGGGGCGAGAGATCCTGACTTACCAAAACTTTCCGCTGATGTTTTCATTATTCAAGGGGAGGTGGATGAAGATGTGCCTCCAGCGTCGGCGTTGCGTTTGGTGGATCAAATGATCGCGCAAGACAAAATGTTCGAGCTTTTACTGATCCCCAATGCTGGCCATAGCGTTTATAGCGATTACGTCATCCGGCGGGTTGCTAATTTCTATGCAGAAAGCCTTTACGGGGTCAGCTTGATGAAGAATTCGCAAGGACTATCCCAAAGGGATTAATGTTCGCCAAGTTTGGGGTAAAAGGTCACCACACCCTAATCATTCTTGTAAACGCTTCTGTTCTGCCATGGTCGTGTTTCACGATTTATAGAGATATTGACGCTTCGGCTTGAAACTTTCTTCAAACTCAACGCATACTCCTGAAGGGGGAGGGGACGTTGATATAAAGGAAAGTCACCATGGTTTTGCGTTTCGCTTTCAGTGTCGTTCTGGGCTTGCTCACCCTTGCCGCCTGTGGCCCTGCACCTCAAACTGCCGAACCTGAGGAGGCTCAACCGGGGGCTGATATCATTTGGGATGAATATGGCGTTGCGCATATTTATGCCGATGATGATCTCAATGGTTTCTATGCTTACGGCTGGGCGCAAATGCACGCCCACGGAAGTAGAATTTTAGAGCTTTATGGGCGGGCACGGGGGCGGGCTGCTGAATATTGGGGTGAGCCTGGCCTTCAAGCAGATATTGTGACACGGCGGCTAGGGTTCCCCGCCTTATCAGCCGAATGGTGGGCCGCAATGCCGGCGGATCAACAAGCAAAAGTAACCGCCTTTGTCCGGGGCATGAACGCCTATGCTGCAGCGCACCCTGACCAACTCTCACCTGCCATGCAGCTTGTGCTACCCATCGAAGAAACAGATCCGTTAGCGCATCTTTATCAAATTGTGCACCGTGCTTTTATGGGGTGGGGGAGTTTAGAAACAGCGCTAAGCTTGTCTGATCCTGATGAGGGTGGGCGGCCAGGGTCGAATGCCTATGCGATTGCACCCTCTAGGAGTGCATCTGGAAACGCCATGTTGGTCATCAATCCTCACCTCCCCTGGGGAGATTTGTTCACCTGGTTTGAGGGGCAGCTCGAAATCCCTTCCCAGTCTATATATGGTGTATCCTTGATCGGTATTCCCATGGTGGGAATTGGGTTCAATGAATATGGCGGTTGGACCCATACGGTAAATGAATATGATGGGGTCGATATATATGAGC
>JBCCMT010000357.1:0-2369 GCA_039026195.1 Pseudomonadota bacterium
ATATGCTTAAGGGGAAGCAGGGCCGGTTCCGTCAGAACCTTCTTGGGAAGCGGGTGGACTATTCCGGCCGCTCCGTGATTGTGGTGGGCCCTGAGCTGAAGCTTCACGAATGTGGCTTGCCCAAGAAAATGGCCCTCGAGCTGTTCAAGCCCTTCATCTATTCGCGGCTGGACGCCAAGGGCCTATCGGCCACGGTGAAGCAAGCTAAAAAGCTGGTGGAAAAAGAAAGGCCAGAGGTGTGGGACATCTTGGATGAGGTGATCCGGGAACATCCAGTGATGCTCAACCGTGCGCCCACCTTGCACCGATTGGGTATTCAAGCCTTTGAACCCAAATTGATTGAAGGGAAGGCCATCCAGCTACACCCCCTTGTCTGTACCGCCTTTAACGCGGACTTTGACGGGGACCAGATGGCGGTTCACGTGCCGTTGTCCTTAGAAGCGCAGCTGGAAGCCCGCGTTCTGATGATGTCCACTAACAATATTCTCTCCCCCGCCAACGGGAAGCCGATTATTGTGCCCTCCCAGGATATTGTGCTGGGTCTTTATTACATCACCATTGAAAAAGAGAATGAGCCCGGGGAGGGGATGGTCTTTGGGGATGTGGCTGAGATTGACCATGCCTTAGAGGCTGGGGTTGTTACCCTCCATGCGAAGGTCAAGGCCTTGTGGAAATCTGTGGATGCTGATGGTAACGAGACCCAAGAAATTGTGGAGACCACGCCGGGCCGGATGAAGGTGGCTGCGGTCCTACCGAAAAATAGCAATGTGCCCTTCGAGGTAGTGAATAAACTCCTCACCAAGAAGACAATACAAGGCCTCATTGACACGGTCTATCGCCATACTGGCCAAAAAGAGACAGTGATTTTTGCCGACCGGGTCATGGAGCTTGGGTTTAAAGAGGCCTGTAAAGCCGGGATTTCCTTTGGGAAAGATGATATGGTGATCCCCGATACGAAAAAAGGGATCGTGGAAGAAACCCGCACCTTGGCCGCGGAATATGAGCAGCAATATGCGGACGGTTTGATCACCCGTGGCGAGAAATACAACAAGGTGGTGGACGCCTGGGCGAAATGTACCGACAAAATCGCCGATGAGATGATGAAGGAAATTTCCACCACCAAAGTGGACCCTGACTCAGGTCGGGTGCAGGAACCTAATTCCGTCTATATGATGAGCCATTCTGGGGCACGGGGGTCGCCCACCCAGATGCGTCAGCTGGCGGCCATGCGGGGCCTGATGGCCAAACCGTCTGGGGAGATTATCGAAACGCCGATTATCTCCAACTTTAAAGAAGGCCTGACGGTGCTGGAATACTTTAACTCCACCCACGGGGCCCGGAAGGGTCTGGCGGACACGGCGCTGAAGACCGCGAACTCCGGCTATCTCACCCGCCGCCTCGTGGATGTGGCTCAAGACTGTATCGTGCGCGAACAGGATTGTGGCACCACCAAAGGGATTGCCCTTGAGGCTGTGGTGGATTCCGGTGAAGTGGTGCTGCCGCTGCATGAGCGGATTTTGGGCCGGACCGTGCTTGAGGATATTGTTGATCCGACAAGTGGAGAAGTCCTTGTCCCAGCGCTCACCCAACTTGATGAAAATACCGCAGAAGCCATTGAAAAGGCTGGCATTCAAAAGGTTAAGGTGAGATCACCTCTCACGTGCGATACGGCCGTAGGGATTTGCGCGACTTGTTATGGTCGTGACCTTGCCCGTGGGGAAGCGGTGAATATCGGCGAAGCGGTCGGCGTTATTGCTGCCCAATCCATTGGGGAGCCGGGGACCCAGCTCACCATGCGGACTTTCCACGTGGGCGGGACCGCGCAAGTGGGCGATGTCTCCCTCATCGAAGCCAGCCATGAAGGCAGCATCAAACTTGAAAACCGGAATGTGGTGAAAGACAGCTCCGGCGATCTTGTGGTCATGGGCCGAAATACGCTGATCAAAATCCTCGATCCTGCCGGGAATGATCTTGCAAGCTTTAAGGTCACCTATGGGACCAAACTTCGCGTCGATGATGGCGATAAGGTGGAGCGGGGCCAACGCCTTGCCGATTGGGACCCTTACACTATGCCGATTTTGACCGAAGTGGCCGGGAAGGTTTCTTACGAGGATCTTCTTGAATCGGTCTCCTTCCAAAATGTGGCGGATGAGGCAACGGGTCTGTCTTCTAAGGTGGTCTCCGACTGGCGCTCTAACCCTCGCGGGTCTGAGCTTCGTCCAGCCTTGTCTGTGAGAGCAGGAGACGGCACTGTCTTAAAACTCGACAGCACCGGCGGGGACGCGCGGTATCTGTTACCTGTGTCCGCTATTCTCTCCATCGAAGATGGGGACGAAGTGAACCCCGGCGATGTGCTGGCCCGGATCCCA
>JBCCMT010000358.1:0-2364 GCA_039026195.1 Pseudomonadota bacterium
GCCTCCCTTCAGATCATATTAAACCAATGCTCGGGGCGAATGGTTCTGATTCCGTAAATCCTGCGTTTGGGATAAAATCAATTTCCAAAAGACCTTTCATCTCTATCAACGCTTTACGATATTTGCGGTCGTATGAAAAATTGACAATGAGTTCATCATCTAACTGGTTATCCCAACCTTGAGCTTCATCTACCCCTAAAAGTTTATGAACTTCATTTTGGACCCATTCCCCGCCTGCGCTTGGGCCTAAAAGACCAATTTGTAATGCAAATTGATCAATTCGATTAGACTGCTCAATAAGCCCCATAATTTCACCATAAGCATATCCAGCGTAAGGATGTTGGTCAGGCAAAAACATGGTGGCTTGAGTATCTTCTGGCGTAAAAATTGTATGACCTAATGCAAAACCTCTTCGCCGGACCGCGTCCTCGTCAGCTCCCATAACATTTGCAATAGCGTTCGATACGCCGTCAGTCGCTTTTGTTCCAGATAACCAACTTACACGGGCGCCATTTGTATAATTACTGTCTGTATCCACAAGTGCATCATTTTCTATGACAAACGAAAAGGTGCCACGCTCGTCTAATAATGGCGGAACAGTAGAGTTTGATTGGGCGCCTGCAGTGGACGTAAAACAAATGCAGAAAAAGGCGAATATAACAGTCAGGGGGGAATGGAGGGAAGTCATCTTGTTCTCCAGCGCTATAGATTTTTCAAAAATTTTAGATTTAAAAAGAGTATAACATCCAAATGCAAATAGCATAAATATCAATATTTAGAAGTAGGAACATACAAAAAGTGAGAAAAATTTATGCCTGGCACTCTATTGATTTTGAGCAGCATAAGGAAGTTTTGAAGGTTGGCCATGGGGTTTACGGGGCCACCCTTCTCTTCTTACCTTCTCACCGGTGGCCGTATCGATAAAAACAGCCTGACCAGAATACTCATTGGTAACCAAGCCCAGCCGGGTCAGCTTGCCCGACGGGCCAATGGCATCAAATTGGAAAAACCGCTCTAATACTTTTTCAAGGGCGGGTTTTGCCGCTATTTTTTTCCCGCTCGTATATAAGTAAAGCTCCCTACTCAGACCATAGCTGCGGTCAGAAATCGTTTGTGGGGTGGGAAGAATATTCTCAAAGGCCACAGCGGAAATATCCTGCATTTGATGCAGTCGCGAAAATCCAAAAATACCGATCGCATGGGGAATATGGGAAAGTGTATGCCCAATGGCGTTATCATTTTCGCCCCCATCCACCCACACGCCATCTTTGCGCAATTGTGTCACCGCTTTAAAGGCACGGGGGTTGGTTTGTTCAAGCTGAGCCAAACAGGGGAAGCTTCTTGCCCCCCTTTCCATGGCTAGCTCTAAAAACATATCTCGGGTGCCCGATGTGGAGGGGGGACCAAAGACCAAAATCTCCCGTTTCGGTAAACTTGCCCGTACATCATTCCAATGGGCTCGATGGTTGGTCACCATGGTACAATTGTTTTGAGACTGCGGCGTGTGATGGGCGAGGCCTAGATAGATATCCCTTGCGGTAAGAGTAAAGCTTTTATTTTTGTCTGACTGGGCAATCACAATACCGTCTTTTCCCAGATTAATTTCCACAAGTTGCTCAATCCCCACCCTCGCGCACCGTGCCCGTTCAGACGCCTTTATGGTCCTGGAGGCTGCTGCAATTTCAACGCCTCTAACCTCTTTGGGGCAGAATGCGGCAAAACCTGCTGTGGTCCCAGATGGAATGACAATCACTTTTATTTCAGGGCTAAATAATGTCGCAATGGTTTTGGTAAAGGGGGCAACGGTTGACGAGCCCGCAATCCTGACATCTGGCTCACGATCCACTGGGCCCGCTGAAAAGCTATTTGCCCAGAGGGCGGTCACGGAGAAAAGAGCGAAGACTATATTCATCCTGCCACCTCAAATTCCACCGTGTCCCGCTCCGTCCATTTTTCGATACAGCGAGTTAAGACATCTTTCCGAACCGGCTTCCCCACAAAATCTTGGAAGCCTTGCTCTTTTAACTCAGGCAGATCATTTGCGCTTGCATGGGCTGTGACCGCAATAATCGGTGTTCGTTTGCTGAGGCCGGTCCCTGCCCGAATGGCGGCGGTGGCTTGAATACCGTCCATAACAGGCATGGAAATATCCATCAGGATGAGATCGAATTTCCGCTCTGACGCTTTTGTGACCGCTTGTCGGCCGTCCACCGCCATCACCGGAAGACCGCCAAGGGGTTTGACCAAAGCTTCGGCCACCATGCGATTGGCTAAGTTATCATCCACAATCAGCACATCGAATGTGCCCCGTATCGCTAAGGAAATAGGGGCCTCATGAAGGGTATCATCCTCTAATATCGTCGC
>JBCCMT010000359.1:0-2332 GCA_039026195.1 Pseudomonadota bacterium
ACGAAAATATAGTTAGGCAGAATTTGTTATCAAATCAGAAGACAAAAAAATTGCTATAAAATAATATAATTTTTTGCCCATTTCCTACCTAATGCTCCTGTATCTAACGTTATTGGCGAACTTTATATTTTCATTCGCCTTGTGAGCGTTAAATAAGGACGAAAATGACGAGAAAGCAAGAGCGTTGCCCTTAAAAATTTTACAAAAATTTCTATGTTTTTGACTTGCAAATAGGGGAAGTGCGACGAATCAATCATTTAGCAAAAAAGCCTGACAACCCAGCTCAGAAAAAAACTTTTTCAACAGTGTTTGAATTTGTCTTTTTTCTA
This sequence comes from Pseudomonadota bacterium, assembly GCA_039026195.1. Lineage (GTDB taxonomy): Bacteria > Pseudomonadota > Alphaproteobacteria > Caulobacterales > Parvularculaceae > Parvularcula. Next base: position 330 of record JBCCMT010000359.1, read on the forward strand.
AAGGCAAGGTCCCTACTGCATTATATTGCAAATAGGCCACCGCACAGTTTGCGCTTGCACCGTGTCAGAACAAAAGGGTTGGTTTTGGGATCGCAACAAAAAACCTGCCCCTTTTGACAAAAGAGCAGGTTTTGAAATTTAATTTGCAAACGGAAGTTAAGCAGCGATGGCTTTAATCCGATTGGACAAACGAGAGATTTTCCGGGACGCTGTTTTCTTGTGGAAAACGCCCTTTGATACAGCCCGATGCAATTCAGACTGTGCTACCCGCAAAGCCTCTCTCGCGTCTGTTTGGTTTCCAGAAGCAATTGCCTCTTCAACACGGCGTAAATGTGTCCGAACACGGCTCCGGCGATTTTTATTCACCGCGGTGCGACGCGCAATTTTCCGAACCATTTTCTTGGCCGAGCTTGTATTGGCCATAATCAACCCTTTTACGTCATTCGAGCATCGCGCCAAAAGTAAAATCGGTTTCGGCTTTTCGCAATGCGATCTATAAATATTCGAAAGAAAACTGCCGATGCAGATTTTAAGACAGTTTGCTTTCGTAAAGACAGGCGACAGCGTCTATAGGACGAAAAACCCTCTGTCAATTCTTAGCGTTGGCAATTTCCACAAAAAAATGTGGACCGGCCCGATTGGACAATACGGCTGACAACATTGTTGCAGACACGACACCCCTGCCCTTCTCGGTCATAGACCTGAAATTCATGTTGAAACGCCCCCATGCGCCCATCGGCAGCCGCATAATCACGAAGGGAGGAGCCCCCAGCGGCAATCGCTTCTTCAAGCACATCCTTGATAATAGGTACCAATCGGGCCGCTCGCGCTGGACCAATGGTTTTTGCCATGCGGCGGGGGGAGATCTTCGCCCGGAAAAGTGCCTCACACACATAGATATTCCCCAGACCCGCCACCACTTTTTGGTCCAACAGGGCGGATTTAATGGGGGTTGCCTTCCCCCTTAGGGCGTCCCTTAAAGCTGCCGACGTGAAGGCATTAGATAAAGGTTCAGGGCCCATGGTCGCAAAATGTTTCGAGGCGGCAAGCTCAGCGGTGGGAACAAGATCCATATAGCCAAACCGGCGAGGATCCGCATAATGGATGTCCGCAAGGCCCATTTCTCCTCCCTCCACTTTCATATGAAGGTGAATATGCCCCTCGTGAGAAACCTGGTGGTAGTAAATATCGGGGGTGGTTTGCCCCAGCACCATAAATTTCCCCGTCATCCCCAAATGCATGATGAGGCTTTCCCCACTGGATAAATCTGCCACCATATATTTGGCGCGGCGGGACAGGCGCACCACCCGCTTACCCTCTAGGCGTTCTTTGAAAGAGGGCGGAAAAGGAAACCGTAAATCAGGGCGGAAAAGATGGACCTCTTTGATGACAGCCCCCTCCATCGCAGGAGCCAATCCGCGTTTGACTGTTTCCACTTCAGGTAATTCAGGCACCGAATATATACCTATTCTATATCCAACGACGTGTTTGGGCTTGGTATGCCTCCCACGCCTCACTAAAGCGCGCGGCCATATGAGCCTCCTCGGGCAGGATGGACAGATGCTGCACCAACACGAAAAAAACCAATGCCATCGGTACAAACCAAAAACTTCCCATGGCGATCCCCACCCCCAACAAAATCAAAAGATTGCCAAGGTAAATGGGGTTGCGGGACCATCGGAAAGGACCTGTGGTCACTAACGACGATGCCGACCTGTCTGGCCGGATAGCGGTTTGATGTTTTTTGAAAATCACAAACACCCAGATATCTACAATAATCGCCAAAGCAATGAGAGAAAAGCCAAGGGCTTGGGACGTTGTTCTCAGCCCTATGGGATACAGGTTACTTAAGACGAGGCCTGCCACTAAAGCGAACATCAGGAGGAGGGGCGGCCAGGGAATAGAACTCGGCGGCGATATGTCAGCCCCCCTTGGCGCCGTTGTGGGTAACGGCTGGGGCTTATGGGTCATTGCAAGGATAAAAGGGCGCGCAATTCATTCCG
>JBCCMT010000360.1:0-2325 GCA_039026195.1 Pseudomonadota bacterium
CTGTTTGCATATCACCAGAGCGCAGCTTAATGAATTTCTCAGCACCAGGAGAAATATGGCTTACCAAGCCCGTACCTGAGGTGACAATGAAGGGAAGCCCATGGCGTTCTAAAATAGCGTCTCTCACCGCATCAACTGACCGTTTCATGGTTCGTTCACGGTCATTTGACAAGGTGGCAGGCAACCTATCCCCGCCAAAGGGGCCAAGGGGAAGGTTTAAAGGTTGAGATGGGTTTTGATCCCGTCTGTAGATATGGTCGGTGGCAGAAACCTCCATAAACCCTGAATGGGTGGCTTGCGGATTTTCGCTTGTGCCTAGGAATAAAAACCCGTCGGGCTTAAGGGCGTAGTGGAAAATATTCAGCGCATGTTCCTGCAACGCCTTTTCAAAATAGATAAGAACATTGCGACAGGAAATAAGATCTAATTTTGAAAAAGGGGGGTCTTTGATTAAACTCTGATTTGAGAAACGCACTAAACTTCTGAGTTTTTTACCGACATTAAATCCATCTGCTGTCGGTGCAAAATACCGCTGGAGTAGATCTTCAGGTATATGCTCAACGATATGGTTTGGATAGTGGCCTTGACGGGCCATCTGAAGGGCATCTTCGTCAATATCAGTCCCAAAAATCGTCACATCAGGCTCATTGCTGGATTGGGCCACCCCCTCTGCCACCAGCATACCAATGGTATAAGCCTCCTCTCCCGTTGAACATCCCGGCACCCAGATGCGGACAGTTTCATCCCGGCCGCGATCATTTAAAATTTGTGGAATGATATCCTTCTGCAGGGTTTTGAAGGCATCTTCGTCTCTGAAAAAACGCGTTACATTGATCAATACATCCTGTTGTAACTTAAAGGCCTCCCCCCGATCTTGGATAAGACGTTCAAGATAATCCGCAGGACTGATCTGCCCTAAAGCCGCCATGCGCAAGGTAAGACGACGCATCAGTGTAGAAAGCTTATATTGGGTAAAATCTTGCCCTGTGTGGAAGCGTACATGTTTGAAAACGCGGCCCACAAATTCATGCTCATTATCGATGAAAGGTTCAATCCCGTTGCGCCGAGATTTATAGTCCCGAAGAACCTCCGCCATATCTTCAATGGTCAGCGTTAAATCAACAGCACCGGACGCAATGGCATTTCTGGGCATCCCGTCATAGGCCGCCTCTGACGGGTCTTGAACGATAACAAGTCCGCCTGCTTCTTTAACAGCTTTTACCCCCATAGACCCATCACTGCCCGTTCCAGAAAGGATGATAGCAATCGAATTTGGCCCTGCATCCTCTGCCAGAGATTTTAAAAAGGTATCAATGGGACGGCGCTGTCCACGGGGGGAGGTAAACTCTTCCAACATCAATTTGCCATTAGCAATCGACATGGAAGCCCCCGGCGGAATCAAATAAATATTGCCGGGCAGCACCTTCATCCCGTCCTCCGCCGTTTGCACAGGGGTGGAGGTGCGTTTGCTTAAAAGCTCTTGCACAACACTGCGATGATCAGGATCCAGATGCTGGACAAGGACGAGCGCAAGATGCTCATTGTCTGATAACCGTGCGAAAAGGTCTCTAAATGCCTCAAGGCCCCCCGCTGATGCCCCCACACAAACAATTAAAGTGTCGGTTTTAGGGGGCACTTCCAAACCATCGTGCATAAACACGCCTCTCACATTCTTCTATTCGTGTCATCGATAACATGCTAATCAATATTGTATGATTATTCCTGCAGAAATACAGCAATATATTCAATCACTAAACGTACCGCTGAGTTTAGCGGATGGGTCCGTGGAGGATATGCCGTTGTTGCAAGTTAACCCTTCATTCGAAAGCCTAACCGGCTATGCTTCAGAAAATATAGTTGGCAAGAATTGTCGTTTTCTACAAGCTGAACTTGAACAAGTTGACACGCGACAAATTATACGCAGTGCCCTTGACGCCTCAAAGCCATGCCAAACCGTGCTGAAAAACAAAAAGAAATCAGGACAGATTTTCGATAATTTACTATTCTTGTTTCCCTTAGAATTTAAAGATTGGTCATTGATGTATCTAGGGTCACAATTTGAGCTGCAGCCGGAGCAATCCCCAGAGCAAGCATTAGACCGGGGTAAGTACTTAAGCGATACTCTCAATCGTCTTCATAAAGAATCTCGTATTCTGTCTAAACAACATGCCGAAGCTGTATCAGACGGCCTTGTGGCCAGTGTACGTCATTTAATTATGCGTAGCTGATATAGGTTTACATCTTTCAGTGAAGGTATTTAACTTCTAAATATTTAGCATACTGAATAATAGATTCGCCAAATTGACGAGAAAAACAATACGTCAA
>JBCCMT010000361.1:0-2309 GCA_039026195.1 Pseudomonadota bacterium
GGAACCGAAGACAAACCCATCAGGCGACCTTGATGAGGACGGTTGTCCAAAACCTACCCTGAGACGGTCGACCTAATGGGATCCCTTGGGGGGTCACCCCCAAGGGATATCGCCTCCGGACAATGCCGGCACACAATTATAGCAGAAATGAACAGACAACCCTGAGGAGCCACCTTTGGTGGCGTCTCGAAGGGCGAGGAAGTGATTCAAGCAAATCACACTTTGCTCTAATCAGAAGAGGCTTCGTCCAAAATTATCCGTGCTCGCGCAAAAACATCGTGAAACATCTCTTCTGTCAGCCGCCCTGTATTCGTATTATAACGGGAGCAGTGATAGCTGGAGAGGAGGGTGAGGGGCCCATGGGGGCCTTCCACTTCTAGCTCATATCCATGGCCAAACGGGGTTTGGGACAGCTTGCGCCCCAAGGCCCGGGCCGTGTTATCATGGCTCACCTTCCCAGGGGTGATCATCACTTTCAATTGGGGTAATTCGGCAATCCGGCTCACTAAGAAAGGGCGGCAATTATTCGCCTCTGCGCCGTTGGGTTTATTTTGGGGGGGGACGCATCGGATCGCATTGGTGATCATACAATTTTGTAAGGTCAACCCATCGTCGGGTCGGGCTTCATACTGCCCTTTTGCAAACCCGTATTTCAATAGGGTCGGGTAGAGCAAATCCCCCGCATAATCCCCCGTGAACGGACGACCTGTCCGGTTCGCCCCTTGCACCCCGGGGGCCAGACCAATCACCAATAATTGGGCTGCTTGCGCCCCTTTCTGCGGGAAAAAAGAGGGGACGGCCCCGTTAAACCAATCAGGGTGGGCCGCTTGGTTCTCCTCACGGTAGGCCACAAGCCGCGGGCAGAGGGGGCAGTCCACAGGCGCCTCGCCAGGGCTGGGGGGGAGATCAGACATCCGGCCCGTCAAAGTCTGCTTCAAAATCATCCTCTGGTGTTAGGGCAGGGTCGGGTTGTTCTTTACGCGGTGCCCCTTTACGGCCAATGACCCCCTCTAAATCTGTTAGATCAATAAAGAGATCCGCTTGCCGACGAATATCGTCTGAGGCCATGGGCGGCTGGGTTTTCATGGTGGAGATACACACCACACGACAGCTTTTCTCCTGAACCTTGGCAATGGCGTGTTTGAAATCGCCATTCCCTGTGAAAAGCACGATACAGTCAAGCTTATCGGCCATCTGGACCATGTCCACCGCCAGCTCAATATCCACCGACCCACGATAGCGTTTGCGCCCTTGCGCATCGGTGTATTCCCGCGCGGCTTTGGTGACCATGTGAAACCCATTATAATCCAGCCAATCCACTAGGGGGCGAAGGGGGGAATAGTCTTGCTCTTTATCCTCTTGCATGGCGGTGTAGTAATAGGCCCGAACCAGGCGCGTTTCTTCCTGCGTTCTTTGCAAAAGGCGTTTATAGTCGATATCAAACCCTAAACTGCGGGCGGTTTTGTAAAGATTAGCGCCGTCGATAAAAATAGCGGTACGGTCATCGGGGTCTAGCCCCATCCATGCAGTCATTATATGCCTCCCAGGCTCATTTTGAGTATGGCTTTGTCAAAATTTGTCAAAACATAAACCGAGAAAGTAACGAAAGTTGATGGTAAATCAAAGGGGTCTCAGCTTTGTGGGGCTTGGGTCCAATCAATCTTGGCTAGGGCAGTCGCCGGCAACACTGGTCCTTAACGCCTATAAGGCGCTGTCGATTTTGGGGAAAAATGCAAAAATATCAGCGCTTTACCGTAGCCCCGCTTGGCCTAACCCCATGCAGCCCCCTTACGTGAATGCAGTGGCCCAGCTGGAAACACCCCTCACTGCAGAAGAGCTTTTGGCAAGCCTATTGGCCATCGAATCAGGGTTTGGGCGAATCAGATCAGATGATCCCGCCCTTCGTTATGCCCCAAGGTCGTTAGATCTAGACCTGCTGGACCACCAAGGGGACGTGCAAGACAGCGCAACGCTGACCTTGCCCCATCCTGGCCTTGTGTCCCGTGATTTTGTGCTGTTGCCCTTGCAAAGGCTTGCGCCAGATTGGCAATGCCCCAAAAGCGGTGAAGGGATTGGTGATTTATGTCAAAGAATAAAGGGGCAAGCCACGCGATTACCCTATGTTTAGGGTGCGGTGACCATTTAACCATTTGTCTGGCATGTACTGAAAAACAATCAGTTTTAGGACCGAGGAGGAAGGACATGCTGGCATATTCAACGAGTTCAAGCTGGTCCGCGCCAGCGGGCAAAACGTTCCGGGGGAACGTTTTGAGGCGCAGAACGGACGCTAAAATGACTGTTTTTCATCA
>JBCCMT010000362.1:0-2297 GCA_039026195.1 Pseudomonadota bacterium
GCGGCCGTTTGCCCTCCCCAAATTGACGGACCGCTTTTGCGTAGATGCCATGCACGGCCGTGATCGCTAAAACCAGAACGATTTTCCCCCACAGCCATAGCTGACCCGCCCATACAGGGTTGCTCAGCACCAGCAAAATACCAAAAACCCATAGGGCGATGAGGGAAGGGTTTATAATCCCCTTTAGTAATCGTCTTTCCATCTGAATGAAAAACTGTTCCGCCTCCCCCCCTTTTTGGGATTGATGGTGATAGACGAAAAGCCGGGGCAGATACATCATCCCGGCCATCCAGGCGATGACAGCTAAGATGTGAAGGACTTTGAACCAAAGATAGAGTGAAGCGAGCATAAACAGGTCTTACCCTTCACGAATGAACTGAACCAGGGCGGCCACATGCTCAGGGGGAGTTTGGGGCACAAAGCCGTGACCAAGATTGAAAATATAAGGCTTCCCTTCAAAAGCGGACAACAGCTTTTGAGCCGCATCTAACATCGGCGCGCCGCCCTCTACCACGAGAAGAGGATCAAGCCCCCCCTGAACCGCGCCATAAGGGGATAATGTCCGCTTTGCGTATGTCCACGGTAGGCCCGTATCGATGGACACCCCAGAAATGTCCTTCAGGGCCGCGACGGGTTCATACAGGACCCCTGCCCCTTTGGGAAAGGCGATGATCGGCACGTCACATTCTGCCTTTACTCGCCGGGCAATCTCTTCCACCGGCGTGAGGCAATATTGGCGAAAGAAATCCTCTGGTAAGCCAGACGCCCAGCTATCAAATAGTTGAAGGGCATCTGCCCCTGCTTTGACTTGGGCGATGAGATATTGGGCGGTGGCCTCTGCAAGGAGGGCGATCAGCTCTTCAAAGGCGTGTGGATGGCGATAGGCGAAGGCACGTAAGGCGCTGGGATCCTTTGATCCCCTCCCGGCGATCATATAGGTGGCAACGGTCCACGGGGCGCCAGCAAAGCCAATAAGCGCCTTGTTTTTGGGGAGGGCCGCCCGAACATTCGAGACCGTTTCGTAAATCGGCCCAAGCGTCTGGTGGAGCGCATTCAGAGAAAGCTGCTTTACCGTTTCTGGCGTCAGGGGCGGCTCAAGCCTTGGCCCTTCACCCTCTTCGAACCAGACCTTCATCCCCAAGGCATCTGGCACCAAAAGGATATCGGCAAATAAGATGGCGGCATCAAGGTCATACCGCTCAATGGGCTGTAAGGTCACCTCAGCGGCCTTAGCTGGGGTATAGCAAAGATCTAGAAAACTCCCCACATCCTTTCGCACGGCCCTATATTCTGGAAGATAGCGACCCGCTTGCCGCATAAACCAGATGGGGGGAATAGAGTGACTGGCACCTTGCAATGTTTGAAGAAATTTAGAGGTCATAGGAGAGGTGCTTTAAGGGAAAAGATATATTGGTCCTAGTCATATAGATGTTGGCACTGGGGAAAAGAGGGCTGGTAACTCTTTTTCCCCACTTTTTCCCCAATATCTTCCCCAGGGGAAAAGAATAAGTATGACAATAGGTATGGCTTAAAAACGAGATCAATTTGCCCTCGAACGGATTCATCCAAAATTAATCCTTATGACCAAATGGTGAAAACTGTTTTCCCCAAAGGCCATGGTATGGCTTGGGTAAGACCTGTATAAGACCCTTCATATATCCCTTCTCTTTCGGGTCAGAGGGGACCCCCATTGAGGAGAATAATTTCATGAGTACCCCTTCCCTGTCTTCTCAATCACAGCCGGCCACATGGTTTCATGTTCATCTGGTGTCTGATTCCACCGGGGAGACGTTGAGCACTATGCTGAAATCCACCGCCTCTCGGTTTGAACGGGCAAAACCGTTAGAACATGTCGCCTCCCTTGTTCGTAGTCATACCCAGCTTGATAAGGTGTTGGCCCGCATTGAACAGTCCCCTGGGTTGGTCATGTATACCATCGTAGATCCTGCCATGCGCCGCCGGTTGGAGGTAAAATGTGCGGAGCTTCAGGTGCCAGCCATCCCCGTTCTCGATCCCCTTCTTAACGCCTTTGCTGATTATTTAGGGCTGGAGCAAACCATGCGCACAGGCGCCCAGCATGAATTAGATGAAGATTATTTCCGGCGCATTTCAGCGATTGATTATACCCTGGCCCATGATGACGGACAATTAAGTTGGGATCTGGAAAAAGCCGACGTGGTCCTTGTGGGGGTGAGCCGGACCTCGAAAACGCCCACTTGCATGTATTTGGCCCATCGCGGGGTAAAGGCTGCGAATATCCCCCTTGTGCCCACCAGTCCCCCTCCCCCTGAATTGAC
>JBCCMT010000363.1:0-2296 GCA_039026195.1 Pseudomonadota bacterium
AGAACAGTAAATTTCCACCTCAGGCTTTTCAGGAATGGGGTGAACCCCAAACCGAATTTTAGGCCGCCCCGCAGGGCCAAAGGGCTCCATCGAAAAAGCGTGCAAAGAAGAGGTTTGCGCCCCTGTGTCGACTTTCACCTTAAGGGCGGGCAACCCAAGTTTGGGCAGGGCGCACCATTCTTCCCACCCAAGCGCTAAGCTTTCACTGGTCATTCATCACCTTCCAACGTCATGTGACGGGCTCGTGCAGAGTGTTCGATGGCCGCCGCCCCCTCATCACCCACCTTTAAGGCATCTCGAATAAGTTCGAGGACACGAATTTCCTCCATATTTAAAGCTTCATCAGCGGTGACCACATCCACCACCGCCGCATAGGCGGTTTCACTTAAATGCGGGGGCAAGGCATCTGCCGCGGCTGAAATAAGTTTATGCAAGCCCCCCTTAGAGGACATGAGCTTGCCCGCCGCCTCCGCCGTGGACACAAGATTTTCTTCGTCATGATCAGTGAAAAGGGGGAAGGACCGAACGACCCGGCCAATGGTCCGAAATTCCCCTTCGGTGATATTTCCATCGGAAGCTGACGACATCACCATGAGGTAAACAATGGCGTCTTGGGGCGTAAGATGTGCGACGGATTCCGCCATAATGATAGGTCCTTCATTCACTTTTGCTTTCAGGGTGCGATTACGCATTTAACCATTTGCTTCGCATCGGCCCAAGCGGTATTGTTTTCATTTTTCTTAAAAATGCTTTAGGGGGCGCTGTCCCCCAACGCAAATACGACATGACATATTTAAGAGGTTCTTATCTGTGACCCGAACGACCTTCTCACCCCAAGACTATTCCGATGCAAAATCATGGCCCTTTCAAGAGGCAAAAGTGCTCATCAAGCGGTTAGAGCGGGCGGAAAAGCAAGGGCCTGTGATCTTTCAAACGGGGTATGGCCCCTCTGGCCTGCCCCATATCGGCACCTTTGGGGAAGTGGCCCGGACCAGCATGGTCCGTCATGCGTTTGAATGTTTGACGGGGCGCGAGACAAAAATCATTTGTTTCTCTGATGATATGGACGGTATGCGGAAGGTTCCGCCGACTGTCCCCAACCCAGAACAGCTTGAACCCCATTTGCAAAAGCCCCTCTCCCGCGTGCCGGACCCCTTTGGCACCCATGAGAGTTTTTCGGCACATAACAATGCGCGACTTCGTGCCTTTTTAGATCAATTCGGGTTTCGCTATGAGTTTCAATCGGCAACAGAAGCTTATGAAAAGGGCATGTTTGACGCCACGATGCTCCGTGTCCTGGATGTCTATGATGACGTGATGGAGATCATCCTCCCCACATTAGGGGAGGAACGCCGGGCGACCTACTCCCCTATTTTGCCGATCAGTCCCACGACGGGTCGGGTTCTCTACGTCCCCCTTCTGGAGCGTGATGCGCAAACGGGCGAAGTGGCGTTTGAGGATGAAGATGGCAAGCATGTCACCATTAATGTGAAGGGGGGTGCCGCAAAATTTCAATGGAAGGTGGATTGGGCGGGCCGTTGGTACGCCCTTGGGGTGGATTATGAAATGGCGGGGGAGGACTTAACCGAAAGCGTTAGGCTCTCTAACCGTATCGTCAAAGCCTTAGGGGGCACACCCCCTTCTGGGTTTAACTATCAACTCTTCTTAGACGAGAATGGAAACAAAATTTCCAAAACCAAAGGAAACGGCCTGACGATTGAGGACTGGCTTCGCTATGCAGCGCCAGAAAGCTTGAGCCTTTATAATTTTCAACAACCCAAAAAGGCTAAAAAGCTTTACTTCGATGTCATTCCAAAGACGGTGGATGACTATTGGCAACATGTGGACAAGTTCAAAGATCAAGAGGGCACAAAAGCCATCGACAACCCCGCTTGGCATATCCACCAAGGGGCCCTGCCCTCTGTCACGCCGCCTGTCTCCTTTGGGTTACTGATGAATATTGTTGATGCATCGGGGACGTCAGACCCAGAAATCCTACGCGGATTTGTCGCCAAATACCGCCCCAATGCCGCAAAGGAAGAGATGGCAACTCTGGAGCCTCTATTAGGATACGCGATCAATTATTTTGAGGACTTTGTAAAACCTAAAAAGACATTTCGGTCGCCCACAGAGCAAGAGCGGGCAGCCCTTAAACAGTTGGCGAATAGCTTAAGCCAGCTTACTGGGGAGGAAGAGGAAGACGTCTTCCAAACGGCTGTCTTTGATGCGGGTAAAGCGCAAAATTATGAGAATATCCGCGACTGGTTTAAGGGATTATACGAAGTGGTCTTTGGTC
>JBCCMT010000364.1:0-2291 GCA_039026195.1 Pseudomonadota bacterium
GCATACACTTATCCGCGATGCGCTATAAAAGTAAGTATGTAGCCGCTGTTGATGTAAAATCATCATGTCGGTATAATTAAAGCTCACCCCCGGGGGGAAGTCATGATCCAAAAAGAATTAAGCCATCAAGAAAGAGCCCAATGGCTGCGCCTAAGCCGGTCTAGCGGGATTGGCCCCCTCACCTTTAATCAGCTGCTCACGCGCTACGGCACTGCGGAGGAAGCCATAAAAGCCATCCCTAAACTGAGTGAAAAGGGGAAAGGCGGTAAACGTCGCATTCAACTGGCTGAGCTATATGACATTGAAAGAGAATTAGACGATAGTGAAGCCTTGGGTGTTCGTCTATTGGCAAAATGTGAACCCGCCTACCCTGCTTTGCTACGGGCCATCCCGGACCCGCCGCCGGTGATCAGTGTTCGCGGGGACATAGGCCTAGCGAAAGAGGGCGGGGTGAGCCTTGTGGGCGCGCGGAATGCATCGGCAGCGGGACGGCGCATGACAGCGGAGCTTGCGCGCGAATTAGGAGACAGAGGGCTGACGATTGTTTCAGGCATGGCCCGGGGGATCGATGGGGCTGCGCATCAAGCCTCCCTCGCAACGGGCACCGTCGCGGTGTTAGCTGGCGGTGTTGATAATGTGTACCCCCCACAACACCAAGAGCTTTATGAGGAAATTGTTGATCGCGGATGTGTCCTTTCCGAAGTGAAGCTTGGTAAGGTGGCCACGGCAAGAGACTTCCCGCGGCGAAACCGCATCGTTTCAGGGCTATGCCGCGGGGTCATTGTGGTGGAGGCGGCCATCCGATCAGGCACCCTCATCACGGCGCGCCTGGCGTTGGAGCAAGGCCGTGAGGTTTTTGCCGTCCCGGGCTCTCCCCTAGATCCGCGCTGTGAAGGAACGAACAAACTCATTCGGGAGGGGGCCACCCTTATCCGCGATGTGGATGATGTGATGGAAAGCCTACAACAGTTTTCTTACCATGTGGAAGAACATCAGCCTTATGAATATGATCATGATGGCTCATCTGCCCCTTCCGAAACAGAACGGGCAGCCCTAAGGAACACTTTATTAGAAATTTTGAGTTTCACGCCCACTCACCGAGATATTTTAATTCGCGATAGCGATGCGCCCCCAAATCATGTGGCAGATGTATTGTTAGACTTGGTGTTATCTGGTGAAATTGAAGAAACGTCAGGCGGTAATTTTATTTTGTCTGCGGATTAAAAAGGTATGTACTCGTAGAAAACCCTAAATACACTCAAGTCGACTTTCTATATATTGGTCAATTGCTGTCCAAAGGGGGGTTTGATATTGATCCGCCTCCATCAAAATTTCGTGATAGGCCCCTTCAATCTGAACAAGTTCAATCTGATCATATTGCGCGGCAAGGATATCATGGCTCTGCCGGTCCACCGTCGCGTCGGCCCCAGCAGAGATCAGCAAGAGGGGCATTGTTATATCCGCTAACGCCTGGGGCTGACGAATACGATCAATGGCCTGAAAAGCTGCGTTGACCCAGGCGTATTTTGGCGCCCCGGCTCTTGCCTCAGGTGCCTTGAGCAGTAATTGCCGAAACCGTTCATGCCGTGCTTTATCATGGGTCAACTTATTGGTTTCAAACGACATGGCTTGTTCTTTGACCCCAGGAATATGCCGCTTTCCCATCCCCGTAGCCACAAGGCTGTGTGCAAGGAATTTGGCAATCCTCCGCTGTGTCGGTGCACGAATAAGCCCTGTGAGGGGGGCAATAAGAATAGCCCCAGCAATGCCCTCCTTATGCTCACGCCTTAACCAGTCTAAGGCAATCAAGCCCCCCATGGAATGGGCAAGAATAAAATAAGGCGGCGGGAAATTGGCTTTGACCACCCGCCAAATTGAATTGAGGTCGTCGGTAAACTGAGAAAAATCTCTGATTAAGCCTCTTTCGTCATTTGGCTTCATCCGGTGGGAATAGCCTTGCCCCCTTGGGTCGTTAATCGCCACATGGAAGCCGCGCATGTGCAGCTTTTCTATAACTTCCCCATATTTTTCGATAAATTCAGACCAGCCCGGATGAACAAAGACCGTCCCCCTCGCCGCCCCTGCTTCTCTCTCATCAAGGGGGGCAAGGGCAATGCGCAGTCGGGCCCCGTCATTGGCCACCACATATTGCACATGGAACGGAGAGGGGAGCGGATTTTCTGGAACCTCAATCAGAGGAATGTTAGTCATTCGTAAGGTCCAACCGCGCCATCACGGACATATCCCCACTCAACCGAAGCCGTCCAGCGATAAAATCATTTTCAACCGCC
>JBCCMT010000365.1:0-2287 GCA_039026195.1 Pseudomonadota bacterium
CAAAAGAGCAACCGATAAAGCCCGAACCGAGCTGAAGGCGGCGACGCGGGATGTAGAAAGTGTTGTTGCCAGACGAACCACGATTCTTCAGCGATCGACTGATCTTTTAAAGGAAGTCACCCAAGTAATGACTCAAGGTGTGGTTGTTATTGCCCCCGACGGCGAGATAGAGCTTCTGAACGCTCAAGCCACTGACTATTTACCTCAAGCGGCTTGGTCAGAGGGGGTGAATTTTCAGTCCCTACATGACCCAGAGAATAGTGAAGACTGGTCATGGTTTAAAGAAAAAGAAAACCATACCCAAAGCCGCCAAGATGAAAAAGGCTCTTGGATAAAAGAGCACTATTTACGTCGGTCCGATGGCGGATTTATCCTGTTTCTAAGCCCCCTTTCCCCTGACATGGTCCATCAACAAACGCTAAAATCTTTAACCGATAAGCTTAATGTTTCAAAAGATGAAGCAGACAGTCACTCCCCCACAGCCTCAAAGCAACATCAAGCTATGGCGAAAACAAGTTGACCCCACCCTTATATCTTTATCCAAAGACGAATGAAGCATAGCTGAAAACGGTATATTGACTGTTCTAGCAACACCCTTTGTTTAACATCACAAAACCAACCTTGGCCTTAGGCAAACAAACTTGACGAAAGCATTCTAAATCTTGCAGAAGACCTCTTTATCGTTCTAGGGCTTGTTGAGTATCACGGCATAACACTGGCCGGTAACGAAAAAGCATCAGATTTAGGAGCAACGACGAAGGACATGCTGGCATATTCGAGGAGGAGTGACGACAATATGGTGCTTTTTCGCCCGGCCCCTTTGGGGTTCGGCCAAAATCCCGTTCGTTTGCGTCGAAAATCCTCGAAAGGGAATAACCCTTCCTTGCGGTTTTCTCCTAAACGACCCGTGATTTTGGTCTCGAACCAGTGTCATGCCGTGATACTCAACAAGCCCTAAGACAAGGGTCTTCTGATCATGACATCTTCTCAACCCCTAGAGGGGGGCGATCTTAACGCAAAAACGCCATCTGGTTTTGCTGAAATATTGAGCCATCGCTTACAAAACTTACGTCAGCAAATTCGGCACGACCCTTTACGAAACCCTGTCAGAGAATTGGCACACGAATTATCTCGCCATCTCCAGGCAAATGATATTTCTTTATCGTCATTTCATGCGTTAATTGATTTTCTGGATAAGGAGGCATTTGCGCGCCGTGCTGATCATATCAACCATTATGTGAAAACATCTGATAACGAAGAAAATAGTCCCATAAAATCTGTTGTGGAAACGCTATCTGCGGAACTGACAAATATTGATGATTTTCGTCAGTTTTGGCAAGCGCGTCGAGAGACCATCATTTTCACAGGTCACCCTACGTTCATTTTATCCCAACAGGCCCGGAAACGTTTAGCTGAAGCCGCCACTGAGCGGGCTGTCCCGTCACAAGGGGCAGGAATGCCAGACAGTCCGTTGACGCTGGATCATGAACACAGTCAAGCAGAAGAAAGTTTACGCCATGCAAGTGAAGCCTTATTCACCTTAAATCGTGAAATCCTAAATCTTGCAAAATCACGGTTTCCTGGCGAATGGCTCTCCGTTAAACCAGAGCCCTTGGGGCTGGGGACATGGGTTGGCTATGATATGGATGGCCGCACCGACATTGGATGGGCGTCTGTCATCCGTCATCGTTTAGAAGAAAAAAGAAACCGGTTGCGTCTTTATATTGAAAGATTGGGCGCCGTTGAAAATGATGTTGCGCCCATCAAAGCAGAACTTGAAAAGGCACTTAACGCCGTAGAACAGCATTATTTAGCCTTTTCCAAAGACCTTAAAACACCGGAAGATCTTGCCCATGCTTCAAACCTTCTGACAACTGATCAACATAATATCACCTCGCTTAAAACCATTATCAACCAGCTCATGGTGGCCGCTGGCGATGCCAAGGGGGCGACAGCTGTGGAAATTGCCGCAATCGTCGCTGAGATGCGTATTTTTGGTTTAGGGATGGGGGATATCCATTTCCGCCTTAACGCTGCGCAGATTCGAAATTCAGCCCGCGGTATTTTAGGGTTAAGTCGTGATGCTGATTTATTCGGGCGAAGTGCGTTAGAAGATATTTCAACCCATATCGAAAATGCCAAACCGCTGCATGTGAATTTTGGCTCCCTCGCGATTGAGCAGTCCTCATCGGCGCGACTTTTTATTGCCATGGCGCAAATCCTAAAACATATTGATGCCGATAGCTCCCGTCGACTGCTCATCGCTGAATGCGAAAACGCTGTCACC
>JBCCMT010000366.1:0-2282 GCA_039026195.1 Pseudomonadota bacterium
AAGCGCGTCCCCAATAAAGTCGAGACCGGCATAGATGATCCCCTCTTTCTTGAGATAGTGCCCCACTTCACGGGCTGCGGCTTTTTGCGCCTCGCTTAACTCCACCGCAAATTCATTCCCCCCCACGGCAATATTGGCGCGAAAATCCCCCTCGGGCGGTTTACGGCCCAAAGCCCCCATCACCTCCCCCTCCAACATCATCACGCGAGTGTCCCCATCGACAACCTCCGGGAGGAAGCCTTGAACAATGGCGGGGCCTTTGGGGTCGATATCCAAAATCGTTTGAATTTTCTCATCGAATTTTGGATCGTCTGCGGAGGAGATGGCTATACCTTGGCCACTGCCAAAATAGCTTGGTTTTAACACCACTTTTTCATGATGCTGTGCAAAGTCACGCAATACATCTTTGTCGTAGGAAACAAGGGTTTGCGGCGTGGACTGAGCGAAATGCAGCGCCGATAACTTCTCAGATATCACCCGTAAGCCCTTAGGGGAGTTCACAAATATTGTTTTCCCTTCAAGCGGGCTTAACAATAGGGCCAGGGAGAAATATCGCATATCGAAGGGCGGGTCGAGGCGAATGAAGATAACATCATAGTCTGCTAAATTATGACGGCGCAGGGCGCTCAGGCTCCGATGCTCAAGATCCAGGGTTTTATGCTCCCGCACATGGGGGACAAAGTTGACCGTTTGCACCTTGGCACTCACCCCGTCACTGCCGCCAGCGATGCTGTTCAAGTCCTCTAAGATGTCTGTGTGATAGCCGCGGGCGGCCGCCTCCATCATCAAATCGATACTTGAATCTTTGTAAGGATTTAGACCATCGAGCGGGTCAATAATAAAACAGGCGTGCATAGATTGTCCTTAAAAAGAGCTGGCTGAAGGGGCCTTAACGCTATCTAGGGCTTGTTGCCTTATGGCCAAAGGGAAACTTCTTCCCTATATGAGTGAAATGCAATCAAAAAACCCGATAACCGATGGCGTGAGCCGCTTAATGACCGAAGCTGTTGGCATGGCCGATGGTGTGCGCAAAGAGGCTGAAACCGTAATGCACTCTCAGCTACAACGCTTTTTAGCCGACCAAGACCTGGTCCCCCGGGAAGAGTTTGAAGCGGTGCAAGAGATGGTGGCAAAGGCACTTGACGAAATTGAGGCCTTAAAGGCGGAAATCGATACCTTAAAATCAAGTAAAGCTTAACCCGTAAATCGCGTAAAATTGTCTTCCCACAACTTTTAAACATTTGTGTTTTATCCCCTTGGCGTGCAAGGCAAATCAATCGCCTATAGGCAGTGTGATATAACAATAGAGTGACCCCGAGTTTGGAGGCCTTCCATGGCAGAAACACCACAAGAGATTGATGCCCCTCGCATAGACCCGTTGGAAACCGTTGAGCTTTTTGCGCGGCGGATCGATATGGATGCCCAGCGGGTGGATGAGCATGAATTGCATATCAGCCTCACCGGGTCGTGGCGCGATGTGGGCATTTGGGTGGCCTGGCGGGCCGAAGCGCAGGTCTTGCAAATTGGTGCGCCGTTGGAGATGCGTGTGCCGAAGGAGCGCGAGCTTGAGGTGATGCGGTTGCTTGCCCTGGTGAATGAGCGGCTGACCTTAGGGCATTTTGACTTGTGGGAAGCGGACCGCGGCCTTGTCTATCGCAATGGCGCCGTCCTCACCGCTGGGCAAACCATGGAAGACAGCCAAGCGGAAATCTTGGTGCGCGGTGCCATGGATGCGTTTGAGCGGTTCTACCCCACCTTTAACTATGTGGTCTGGGGCGGGAAAACCGCCGAAGAAGCGCTAGAGGCGTCTATGTTTGAAACAGTTGGGTCAGCGTAGATTTTCAAGCTGACACAAGCTCAATGATTGGTGTGTCTTTTTTAAGCGAGGCCTCAATGGCCGCCCAATTTTGATCCAAAGCGTTTAATAAAGACGCCGTCGACATATTCCCCAGTCGGATCCAAATCATTTGGGGCGATAGATTATTCATGGTGATAAGGTTTTGAAAATCTTCATCTTTAGTAACGATGATATAGTTTTCCTGCAAGGCGAGGTGAAAGAGCACTTCATCGGAAGCTAAAGCCATATTGAGGTCACGGGTGTGATAGCCCTGATGACCTTTATCCTCAAAAAAAGACATCAGCTTTGGCGGCAAGTTTTGGTCGATGAGGAATTTTAGCTTTAAAGCTTGCATTTTCTGCTCCAGATCCATGGCCAGAAAATTACATTATTTATGTTTATTAGTCTCGATCACGTTTTCCACAATCATGTGTGGATAACTCTA
>JBCCMT010000367.1:0-2231 GCA_039026195.1 Pseudomonadota bacterium
AGATAGGGGGCGGGATCAAAACCGATTTTCAAGGCGCTTTGAAATGACATTTAGGGGGTCTTTGGAAGAAAAATTGAAATCAGACCCATGCTTTTCATTTTGAAATTGAAATGCATACCCCTAACTGCAATAGAGAATGAAGAACTTGCAAACGCAAAAGAGAAAAAAATGCAACTACACGAACTTGCAAAGGGTCAAGTGGCCAAAATTATCTCTGTGAAGGGCGATGATCCGATACTTGAGGCAAAGTTGCGGGAGATTGGCTTTGCTGAAGACGATATTGTGGAAATGATCGAGCATGGGCCCTTGGGGAAAACGCCCCTTTGCATTCGGTTAAATCAAACTTTAGTCGCCCTTCGTCTCGCCGAAACAAAAGGGGTTGTTGTGGAGCCTATGTCCGATGAGTGAATTTAAGTTGGCCCTTGTGGGGGCGCCAAATTGCGGAAAAAGCACACTGTTCAATGGTTTGACGGGGGGGCGTGCGAAGGTGGCCAACTATGCTGGTGCCACGGTTGAAACCCGCTCTGGGCGGTTTTCTACGTCCACAGGGCACCAAGTCGAATTAATTGACTTGCCCGGTTTTTACGGCATGACTGCGCGATCTTTGGATGAAAAAATCGCCTTGAATGTGGTCATGGGTCATGAAGGGGTGCGGCCAGATGCCCTGCTGGTGTTGATGGATGCCAGTAATATTCGGACCCATCTTCACTCCGTCCTGCAGCTTAAGTCCTTAGGCCAGCCGATGATCCTGTCATTGAATATGATGGATCTGGCAGAGCGCGCTGGGCTTGAAATTGATATTGATGCATTGGAAGAGCAGTTGGGCCTGCCAGTGGTTTCATCCCGGGCCACCCGAAAGGCAGGACGAGATCAGCTATTATCGCGCTTAGATGAGATGCTGAGCCGCCCCCTTCCGCAGACAGAAGAAAATACTGACCTGAAACCTATTCGTGAACTTCAGGCGGAGGCCCGCGCGATTGCAAACCAAGTGATCACGAAGTA
Source organism: Pseudomonadota bacterium (assembly GCA_039026195.1). Lineage (GTDB taxonomy): Bacteria > Pseudomonadota > Alphaproteobacteria > Caulobacterales > Parvularculaceae > Parvularcula. Next base: position 1,003 of record JBCCMT010000367.1, read on the forward strand.
GCCCTTATATAACAAAGTCACCCGATCTATTGATCAAGTGGTCATGCACCCCCTGGCAGGCCCCTTGATTTTGGCCAGTCTTTTATTCTTTGTTTTCCAAGCGGTGTTTTCTTGGGCTGCCCTGCCCATGGATATGATTGATGCCGCAGCGGCGGGCTTGGGCGATTTGGCGTCCTCTTATCTGCCGCAAGGCTGGATCAGGGATTTGGTGGTGGATGGTATCATCGCAGGGGTGGGGAGTGTTATTATCTTCCTTCCCCAGATTGTTATCCTATTTACATTCATTCTGTTGCTTGAGGCATCTGGCTATATGTCCCGTGCCGCTTTTTTAATGGATGAATTAATGTCACGGGTGGGGTTAAGCGGTCGGGCCTTCATCCCTCTTTTGTCGAGTTTTGCTTGCGCGATCCCCGGGGTGATGGCCGCGCGGGGGGTGGAGAATGAAAAAGATCGGATCACCACCATTTTAATCGCCCCCCTCATGACATGCTCAGCAAGATTGCCTGTATACACCCTTATTATTGCCGCCTTCATTCCGCCAGACCGGGTGATGGGCATGAATTTACAAGGGATAGTGATGTTCGGTCTTTATCTCGTGGGGATCTTAAGTGCGGTGACAGTTTCCTATATTCTGAAAAAGACCGTGACAAAGGGGCCATCGCAACCCTTGATGATGGAACTGCCCACCTATAAATTACCCAACTATCGTGATTTTTTCGTCAGCCTTTGGGTGAGGATAAGTGCCTTCTTAAGGCGGGCGGGAACAATCATTTTAGCAACCTCTATCATTCTTTGGTTTTTGGTCAGCTACCCTGCGTCTGCCACCAGCCTTAGGGAAAGCTTTGCGGGCCGTATCGGCAGTGTCTTAGAATGGATCTTAGCGCCCATTGGATTTAACCTAGAAATCGCTATCGCCCTTATTCCAGGCATGGCCGCTCGGGAAGTGGCTGTCGGCGCCTTGGGGACGGTTTATGCCGTTCAAGGGGGGGAAGAAAATACACAAGGCCTAGCTGAGGTTCTGCAATCGGCTTGGTCCTTACCCACAGCCCTTGCCTTTTTGGCGTGGTATGTTTTCGCCCCTCAATGTTTTGCCACCTTGGCCACCATCCGCCGGGAGACCAATTCTTGGAAATGGACGACCTTTAGTTTCGGCTATCTCATGGGGCTGGCCTATGTGGCAGCGGGGCTGACCTATTACATTTCCAGTTGGGTTCTTGGGTAGGAAATAT
>JBCCMT010000368.1:0-2222 GCA_039026195.1 Pseudomonadota bacterium
GGGCATCCGTTAAAACAAGACGAATCAAGCTCAGCTCCTTAAAAGTAAGCTTGAATCACCTTTTGGCTAGTTTGTGAATCCTGAATCTCAACAAGCCCTAGAGTCTTTGTTTGGTCGCGCCCTCGAAAGGCCAAAACCGCTTCTCACCCCGGATCGGGGTCCAGGGCAGGCTTTTGGCGCGACGCTCTAGGGCTTGTTGAGTATCACGGCATAACACTGGCCGGTGACGAAAAAGCATCAGATTGAGGAGCGACGACGAAGGACATGCTGGCATATTCGAGGAGGAGTGACGACAATATGGTGCTTTTTCGCCCGGCCCCTTTAGGGTTCGGCTAAAATCACGTTCATTTGCGTCGAAAATCCTCGAAAGGGAATAACCCTTCCTTGCGGTTTTCTCCTAAACGACCCGTGATTTTGGTCTCGAACCAGTGTCATGCCGTGATACTCAACAAGCCCTAAAACACATCTTGCTTATTCGGTAAATGCCCCCAAGGCGGCAATGCCCTGAAAAGGGCTGCCCACAAGCCGCTTTGCGGTGGCGGGGGTGATGCCGCCCAAGGCAAAACAGGGGAAGGGCAGGGCTTTTGCCATATTTGCCCCTTTCACCACCCCAAGGGCCAGGGCGCCGGGGTGGCTTTGGGTGGGAAAAAGGGGGGAAATAAAGCCTACATCAAGGGCGGAATGGCGGCTTTGGGCCTGTTGACCCTCTCTCAAATTGTGAACAGGCATTGTAGTGAAGCCTAATGAAGAAAGTTTGCCCCCATGGTGGCCATCGGCCCCCTTCAGCTTGCCTCGCGCATAAATGAAATAATGTCCCTTCATTTGAGTGATGTGGCGCGCCTCCTGCCCCAAGGCCTGGCGCGCTGCTGGGGGAAGGCCATCATGGCGGAATATAACCCCTAACGGGGGGATGAGCTGCGCCGAGGGGAGTTGTTTGAGGGCCAAAATAATATCCCTCTGACGGCGGTCATCGGTGAAAAGAGCCAAAGAAAAGGGCAAGCGGCAAGGAGCGGGCGCTTTGCGCCGAATTTGCCAGGCGCGCATCGAAAGGGTCCTGACTTTTTGAGAAATATCCGCCATGACACCCCCTATGACAGATATTCCCATAGACGAAAATATTAAATCGGTTTTGGCCCTCATCGCGAAAGCTGCAAATGACGCAGAGCGCGACCCCCATGGTATCTCCTTAACAGCCGTCAGCAAGACCTTTCCCGCGGAAACTATCGAGCTTGCCTTAAAAGCCGGACAACGGATCTTTGGGGAAAATCGCGTGCAAGAGGCGCAAGGCAAATGGCCAGCGTTAAAGTCAGCCTATCCTGATGTGCGGTTGCATTTGATTGGCTCCCTTCAAACCAATAAATCTGCAGATGCGGTTGCTCTATTTGATGTGATTGAGACGTTGGACCGGGAGAAGTTGGCCAAAAGCCTTGCTAAGGCGGCGGCGGATCATGGAGGGTGCCCAGACCTTTTCGTTCAGGTGCATACAGGCGAAGAAGCGCAAAAAGGGGGTCTTGCCCCCTATGAGGCGGTGGGGTTTGTCGACTGGTGCCGCTCTGATTTGAACATGCCCATTGTGGGGCTGATGGCTATTCCGCCTGCAGATGAACCGCCAGCGCCCCACTTTGCGCTTTTGTTTGAGTTGGCCGCAAAAGCAAAACTGCCCCGACTAAGCATGGGCATGTCTGGGGATTATGAAACAGCCGTGCATCTAGGGGCCACAGACGTGCGGGTGGGGTCAGGGGTATTTGGCCCGCGCGGTTAATCAGCGGTGCTGATCGTCATTACCGTCCCTAAATGAAGTGTTGGTAAAATCATCAACATATCATTTAGACTAATGGCCACGCACCCTTCGGTTGGGCCAGGACGATGATCATCCGTCGTCAAATGGAAAAAAATGGCACTCCCCTTTTGGGGGTGCGGCTGGACAAGATTATAATCCAGCACGATGCAGAGGTCATAGCACCGGTCCTCTCGCCACATTTTTTCATGGGAGGCGGTAAAGGGGGCAGACACAGGCCGGTTGTAAAGCGGGTGATCAGGGTCATCGCACCACAAATCATCAGGCCGAAGGGCGATGGTGGGAAGCGGGGTTTGCGGTTTAAAAAGTCGGTCTGGGCGATAATAAAGCTGTCGCAAAGCAAATGAGCCTAAGGGGGTTTTACTATCGCCTTCTCTTTTTTGATCTGTCACCCCATTTTTGCCAATACGCGCCTCTAGAGCAC
>JBCCMT010000369.1:0-2177 GCA_039026195.1 Pseudomonadota bacterium
CCACAACGGAGGAAGTGGCAGAAACCCCGATTATCATCTTCCCCCCTTGGATCAATAAATTCTACATCCTCGATCTTCAGCCTGCAAACTCCTTCATCAAATGGCTCGTGGACCAGGGACGCACTGTTTTTGTGGTGTCTTGGGTTAACCCGGGGCCAGAATTAAAAGACAAGTCTTTCCCTGATTATATGCGGGAGGGGGTTTTTGAAGCCCTTGAGGCTGCGGAACGCGCCACGGGTGCATCCTCTTTTGATACCATTGGATATTGTATTGGGGGCACGCTCCTCTCAGTGACCTTGGGCTATATGAAAAAAATAGGGGATGAGCGGATCAATTCTGCAACATTTTTCACAGCCCAAACAGATTTCAGTGAATCGGGAGATCTCGCTTTATTTGTTGACGATAAACAACTTGCCAATATGGAGAAGCAAATGGACCTCGCCGGCGGGGTGCTTGAGGGATCGTCCATGGCGCGCACCTTTAATATGCTCCGCCCCAATGATTTAATTTGGTCTGCCTTTGTGGACAATTACTATTTGGGCAAAGAGGCGAAGAAGTTTGATCTTCTTTATTGGAATTCTGATGCCACACGGATGACAAAGGCCTGTCACCTTTATTATCTTCGAGAATTTTATCAGTATAACAAACTCACAAAGGGTGAGTTATTCATTGATGATATTCAGATTGATATGGAGGCAGTGGATATTCCCATCTTTATGCAAGCGGGGGAGAATGATCATATCGCCCCTTTCCGGTCTGTTTATAACAGTGCCGTGAAATTTGGGGGCCCGGTTGAATATATGCTTGCAGGATCAGGCCATATTGCCGGGGTAATCAACCACCCTGATAAGAAAAAATATCACTACAGAACGAATTCCCAACTCCCCCCAAAGGTTGAGGATTGGGTAAAAGATGCAGAAATGCATGATCATTCTTGGTGGCCCTATTGGATAAAATGGCTTGACCGTCAGTCGAGTGGGACTGTCCCTGCCCGCATTCCAGGGGATAGTGAGCTTACCCCCATTGAGAATGCCCCTGGGTCTTATGTCACTGTGCGCAGCGATTAAAACAAGCGTTAAGGGTTCGTTAACCAAGACCTAACAAAGTGTAACTTTAGGCAACTTGGCTTTTCTTCGCGAGATATTGATGACCCAAACCGAGCATAAAACCCGTGCCCTTTTTGAAAGTCTTGGCGCGACGGAGTTGCGCCGTCGATTAACGGCGGAGAAAATATTTCGTGAGCTGAGAAAAGGGAAAAGAACGCAAGATGCGCCTTCTATTCCCAATCACTTTCCGAAAATCTCCCCAAGCTTGCGTTAAGCTTGTAGCCCTTACACTATACTTATGCGGCCTGACCTTGTAGTCGGGCTTTTGCTTTATCTGCACCGATCAACATAAATAATGGTCCCATTTCGGGTCCATGGGATAACCCTGTTAGCGCAAGACGCAGCGGCATGAACAGCGCTTTTCCTTTTTTGCCTGTTTTCTCTTTGACAGCGGCGGTGAGGGTCGTCCAGCTGTCAGCTGCAATTTCGTCCGGCACTAATTGCGCGGCGGTCATGGCAACCTCTTTATCTTCTTCCGAAATGACCGGTGAGATGACGCCCTCGACAATATCTTTCCATTGGCTCACCTCCTCCAGCTTTGAGAGATTACCCTTTACAGCCGCCCACAAGCTTTCCGTGATCCCGAGCGCCTCTAATCGATCCGCCACCTGATTATAAGGGAGAATATGCAATATTTTTGCATTTAATTGCTGCAACTCTGCCATATCAAACCGTGCAGGGGCCCGCCCTAGACGTTGAAAGTCAAAGCCCTTCGCCAGCTCTTCTATCTCTAAAATCGGCTCCACAGGGTCAGAAGTTCCCAAACGCGCCAACAGGCTGGTGACCGCTTGAGGCTCCACACCGCTTTCCCGCATACTTTCAATGGAAAGGGAGCCGAGGCGTTTACTCAACCCCTCCCCATCTTTGCCCACGAGCAATGAATGGTGGGCAAAGATGGGGGTGACCCCCTCCCCCCGATAGGCAGCGATGGCGCTGAAAATTTCCACCTGGGTGGCGGTGTTGGTCACATGATCCTCCCCCCGAATGACATGGGTAATACCAAAATCAATATCGTCGATGCAGGAAGGAAGCGTGTAAAGATATTGGCCGTCCTCCCGAATTAAAACGGGG
>JBCCMT010000370.1:0-2177 GCA_039026195.1 Pseudomonadota bacterium
CCCCGGACCCCGATCCGGGGCAGGCTTCACCTGAAAACGCTTTAAATCTTTATCCGCCCTATGCCGGTCCAAAGTCTAAGGTAACCGGCGCATGGTCAGAGGGTTTCACCCAATCCCGCGCCCCATCATGAATGTGGAGCGCGGGCCGCCCGCCCGCCACAGCACGGGCCTCCAAAGGCGGGGTTACCCAAATATGGTCCAAACGGCGCCCCCGGTTTGAGGCGCGCCAATCCTTCGCGCGATAGGACCACCACGTGTAAAGCTTTTCATCTTCCGGCACGAGACGACGCATGACGTCCACAAATTTGCCCTTTTTCATCAGCAATTGAAGTTTCTCCACCTCTACTGGGGTGTGGGAGACCACTTTTAAAAGTTGCTTATGGGACCAAACATCATGTTCTAAGGGCGCAATATTCAAATCGCCCACGATGATGTGGGATTGCTTGCTTTTTCGGCTAAAAAATTGTGCCATCTCATCCACAAAGGCGAGCTTGTGAGCGAATTTGTCATTCGTGATCGGATCAGGGTCGTCCCCCCCGGCGGGCACATAAAAATTGTGAAGAATGGTACCATTTTCTAGGGTAACAGAAATATGCCGTGCATCCCCTCGCCCACAAAAATCATGGATAGATGTTTTGACAAAGGGCGCACGTGCCACGGTGGCCACCCCATGGTAAGCCTTTTGGCCGTTAATAGCCTGATGTTCATAGCCCAGCTTGGTAAAGAGCTTAGAGGGAAACTGATCATTAAGGCATTTGATTTCTTGCAGGCACAAAATATCTGGCTGCACTTCCTGCAGAAATCTCTCTACAATCCCCATCCGAGAACGAATAGAGTTGATGTTCCAAGTCGTAATACGCATTAAGTGGGCTTAAAGTATTTCATGGGGTTTTGGAATTCCTCGAGAGATGAGGCAACCATTTAACTATGTATCTTACATGCTTTTTCAGAGAATAAGATCTGATAGGTATCAGTATGCTGAAGACCCAGTCCTGTCATCTCAACCCCGCGTGAGCTGAAAAAATCGTCAATCAGCGCGGTCACATTGCGATCATCTTGAGAAAAACGTGGGTCAAACCGAACACCAACCAATATAGGTTTTGTTGCCGCCGTCTCTTCAAAAAAGAGCGACGATGAGGGAAGAGAAATCGCATACACCGTTGCATCACTCTGGCAATGGATACCTGCCCCCTGCCTTAGGGAGCTTAGGGCATAACGGCCCATGGTAAAGCTGCGCTCAACAGATTCATGGGCGGCGCGTTCAATCGTCGTTTCCGGTGTGGCCATCCCGATCGCCAAAAAGGCATCATAATCATTTAAGTTCGCATCCGGCGCGGCCACCATCTCCACTTGCCCTTCAAAGGAAAAAGGCGTTGGCTGATTATCAGCCACCATGGCAAGGCCAGACCCCTCCAGCCAATGGGGGTTTAACAAGGGTTGGTCGTCCACGGCAAAACCCATCATATCGAGTTGGGCGGCCTGTCGTGATGCGCAAAGCCGATAAGAGTTGCCTTGCGTTTCGGGGATAAACCCTTCTTCACAGATAATGCGATGAAGATTTGGCTGGGCATAAGCCTCCATAAAGGTTTTCTCCCCCTCGATCATGGTGGGCATCACCGATGCGCTATCGGTTGTGAAGGGGTCTTGGGTTTGCGGAGGTTCCTTGGAGGTCATGTGCAGAACACTTAAGCCCGCTAACACCACACCAACAAGAATGAAAACAGGCCTTAGCCCTCTTTCAGGGGAGAGGAGAGCTGATGTCCCGCCCTTAAAAATATCCGGCGACAGGAGAGGCGGCGGCACCATAGACGCTTTTGTTTGCTCAATTTCAGGGGTCGTCGGCGGGATTTGGCGCTGCCCGAAAGCCCAAAAAAGAATTGCGACAATCGCCAGCAACGACAGGGTGAGGATCACCCCACCCAAAGGCGTTGAAAATACAGCTATAATTGTATCAAAGGTCATAGTTTGAATGCCCATCCCCTTATGGCGCAAAGGCGTATTTTATTCCTCATTAACCTTTATCACATGGGAAGACGATCGCCAACTCTAGGGCTTGTTGAATATTAGCGCGTAACACTGGCCGGTGACGAAAAGGCATCAGATTTAGGAGCGACCCCGGATCGGGGTCCGGGGCAGGCTGAGGACATGCTGGCATATTCGAGGAGGAGTGACGACAA
>JBCCMT010000371.1:0-2158 GCA_039026195.1 Pseudomonadota bacterium
GGGCATTCTTTTGTGGCAGAATGTCCCGAAATTGATTGGTGGTATGCTGAGTAAGCGGGCTGACGATGTGCGCACGCAACTTGATGAGGCCAGAACCTTAAGAGAAGAAGCGCAACGTTTGTTAGCGGACTATCAAAAGCGGCAACGGGAAGCCGAAGACGAAGCCAAATCCATTATTGATCAAGCCAAAGAAGACGCCAAAATCATGGCCAATGACGCGCGCACAAAACTTGATGAACAATTGACCCGCCGCCGTAAGGCCGTGGAAGAGCGTATCGCGCGCGCAGAGGCCCAGGCCATTGCAGAGATGCAAGGCCAAACGGCGGATCTCGCTATTGCAGCGGCCCGTGAAATTATTACTGGCCGGGTTGATGACCGTGCGCAAGCCGCCTTGCTAGACAAGTCCATCGCAGATATTCGCGGCAAGCTAAACTAAGATTATATATTGCGATTAAAACCTGCCCTCTCCTGATATGGGCCGTGTGTGCTAGGGTATGCTAAGTGGCCTTTAGCAAACAGCTCCATATTTATTTATGGTTGCCTGGCCTGCCCGCTTATTGCAAAACAACTGGTCCCATTTTCAGCCACCTGGGTCATTCTTTTGCTCTCCCCTACATGGTAACAATCAATCGATGTCGACTTCATTGGGAAATATTCTAAACTATCATAGCAAAGACTATTTCCTAATCACTCTAAGGACGAACCATGAGAAATAAAATAATTACCTTGATATCCATGGCTGCTGGTTTTCTTTCACTCCCTATTTCTGCTCACGGGCAACCTCCAATGTCAGGCTCCGAATCCTCAGACATGTCCTTGCCATTAAACCTCTCAACACCGGAAGAGGCGGTACTTAGTCTATTCCGCGCAATGTATCTCGGCGATTCCTCTTTAATCGATGAGATATATTTAGAGGATGCTCAATTTCGCCGCGTGACAGCTTCTGGTGAGGTCAAATCAAACTGGTTAGAAGACTGGCGCAATTGGGTTGGTGAGCAAAATGAGGGGGACGCCGTAGAGGAAATTTTTGCCCTCCAAACACAAGAATTCGGACATCTTGCTGCCGTGTGGGCTCCTTTTGTGCTGACCTATAAAGGTAAAATCACAAATTGTGGTGTAAACCAGTTCACCCTTGTGAAGGCAGAAAACCAATGGCGTATTATTTTCGGCATCGATACGGCTGCAAGTCCGGATACAGATTGTGCAACCTTCAAAGAAGAATATCAAAATAGTTAGATTAAGCTGTCATTTTAGAAATAAAACAAAAGCATGTATAATCCTAATTAAGTCAAAATTTCTTTACGCGGGATAGGCAAACATGAAGGCAGCATTCTTTTATCATAAGGTATCCGCAATTTTGTCTGCTAAAAGATGAACAGGGCTATCAAAGTTATCGATATGACAATGTTGTGTCCCCCCCTCCCCTTCTCGAACTATATGTAATTCTTTATAAGGTGCATTCACGGCACGTTTAATCACTTCCTCTGCGTGCCAAGGGGTAAGCTGCGCATCATCCTCCCCATGAATAATATAAAGAGGTGTCGTCACCTCAGGACAAACTTTTTCTAAGTGAAATGATGTGATGGCATCATATAGCTCATGACGCGTTTTCGTCCCTGTCACCCAAAACAGATCCTCTAAATTGGCCATCTCAATAGAAGATGATGTCTCAGCGTCAGGATCACCATCTTTAAATATTTCCTCTGGGGGCCAGTAATACCAGCCGCCCCAGCAATAAGCATAAGCAAAGCGCTTTTCGAAGGCAGCTGCGCGAACAGCATAATACCCGCCAAAACTAGCCCCCAAAACACCTATTCGGGCGGCATCAACATCTGAGCGACTTTCCAGATAATCAACAGCGACCTTCGCGGATTTCTCTGTGAAGGGGGTCATGTGAATGTCTTTATGATGACGGGCTGTTCCCGTGCCCGGGTGGTCAAAAACAAGAACATTCACGCCACGGTCGGTTAAATGCTTTGTCATTCCTGTTTGGACATACCAATCCATTGAAGAATGAAAGCCATTATAAGCTATGATTGTGGGACATTTTTCTTCTGAATCAGAAGCCTTGAAAAACCATGCGTCTAGAGTTTGGTCTCTATAAGGAAGACTAAGCTTTTCATACTTCACGCCCCCAAGATCTAAGCAGCGGGTCACC
>JBCCMT010000372.1:0-2114 GCA_039026195.1 Pseudomonadota bacterium
ACGAAGCGTCGCAAAAAAGTCAGTTATTGAAGAGCCTATAAGCGGTTTTTGACGGTTTTGGGAAGGGGAGAAGCGCGGTTTTCGGCATCATTAAAACCATAAAAAAGATATGCCTTCAAAAACCGATAAAGAGCAGATCAAGCGCACCTGAAATAACATCGCGGTAATCATCCTCGATGTTACATACTTTCTTGCGAAGTTGTTTCAGAGGAAGAGCAGCTAAATCTGTGGTCATTAAAGAATAATTGTTATCGTGGATCTCGATAATGGGGGTTAGACGAGGTAATGGTTTAGTCTTTATTTTATCAAATGGAATAAGCGGAATAATAACGCGGGTACTTAAATCATTTAAGAGATCTGCCTGCACATCAACCACGAGAGGGGCAAAAGCGCTATCATATTGATAAACATCAAATCTTGCCATTATGACTTTGAAGCCCAACTCGGCATCAGATAGACCCCTATCTCCTCAACGCGGGCGTTATGTGTGTCGATAGCCACCCGGTTTTCCTCACGCCAAGCTTTTGTTTTTGCTTCTTTAATGGCTTGAAGAAGTCCTGCCTCAGCAGCCTTCGAGGCGTTCAAATTAAGGTCTTTCGCTGCTTGAACAATATCATCTCGTATGGTGAGATTGACACGTTGCCGTTTTACGGATGAAGACATTTTAACCAACTATTTCTCATAAGTACCAACACACCATAGGGATGAAACATACACATAACAATGCGTATGTAAAGTAAATTGAAATTCTACCCCCAAGCACTTTATCTGACGACCGCAAATCCAATAAGATAATAGTACATCAAAGATATTCACGTTTTAAAGTCTTTGGCACGCTCGCTATGCTGTGCGCCCCAATCTCGCATCGCTAACAAAATCGGCTTCAGGGTCAGCCCGTAGGCCGTCAGGCTATATTCAACCTTTGGCGGGACTTCGGCATAAACCTCCCGATGGACAATTCCATCCACTTCCAGCTCCCGCAATTGGTTGGTCAACATTTTGGCGGTGGCGCCGGGGACCAATCGGTGGAGCTCCCCAAAACGGAGCACCCCCTCCTCCATCAATTTAAAAAGAATGACAGGTTTCCAGCGACCGCCAATCACCCCAAGGGTGGACCCGACAGAACAGCCATAAGGCGTCTTATATTTGGGAGGAACATCAGTGGAGCTCATAGTATGCTTTTTGATAGTATATACTAAAATAGTGGGTACTTGCCGTTTCTATAACGCCGCCTCAAACCTTTCAACATCACAAGATTTATCCCATTGAGGTCTCTATGAAAGCCATGCGTCTTCCTGCCCTAGGGGCAGATCAGCCCTTTGAAGCCTTTGACCGTCCCGCCTGTGAAGCGGGCCCGGGCGAGGTGGTGGTCCGCATTCATGCCACGAGTATTAACGTGGTCGATACCAAGATTAGGGGCGGAATGGATGCCATTGCACCGGATGATCCTATTATTTTGGGATGCGACATGGCGGGTAAAGTCACAGCCCTTGGCCCTGGGGTCACCGGCTTTAAAGTGGGTGATGAAGTTTATGGCTGTGCCGGTGGTATCAAGGGCAGTGACGGGACTTATGCTGAAGAGATGGTTGCCGATGCACGCCTTCTCGCCAAGAAACCTGAAAGCTTATCCTTTAAAGAGGCCGCTGGCCTTCCGCTGGTGGCCATTACCGCATGGGAGGCTTTGGTGGATCGCGCCAAAGTTCAACCGGGCGAGCGGGTTCTTGTGCATGGGGGCACCGGCGGAGTGGGTCATATCGGCATTCAACTCGCCAAGGCCTTAGGGGCTGTGGTCCACACCACGGTCTCCACAAAGGCCAAAGCAGAGGTAGCCCATCAGCTGGGCGCAGACCGAGCAATTCTTTACCGCGATCAAAGCGTTGCCGATTATGTGGCTGCAGAAACAGGGGGCCAAGGCTATGACGTGGTCTTTGATACCGTGGGGGGCCCGAACCTTCCCACCTCCCTCGAAGCCCTCGCCGTGAATGGCCGTTGCGTGACCATCGTTTCTTTAGAAAGTGCGCCCGACCTTTCGGCTCTTCATCTCAAAAATGCCTCTCTCCATGTGGTCTTTATGCTCATCCCCTTGCTCACGGGCGAGGGTCGTGAGCGTCACC
>JBCCMT010000373.1:0-2102 GCA_039026195.1 Pseudomonadota bacterium
CCGATTGCGGACTTTACCGATACAGCGCGGCTTCAATATGTCTCTTATGAATTTGAAGAGCCAAAATTCGACACTGACGAATGTATGCAGCGGGATATGACCTATTCCGCCCCGTTGAAGGTTAAGCTTCAGCTGGCGGTGTTTGAGGTGGATGATGATACGGAATCAAAATCCCTCAAAGACATTAAAGAGCAAGAAGTTTACATGGGCGACATGCCCTTGATGACTGATAACGGGACCTTCATCATCAATGGGACCGAGCGGGTGATTGTCTCCCAAATGCACCGGTCGCCAGGGGTTTTCTTTGACCACGACAAGGGGAAAACCCATTCCTCAGGCAAGCTTCTTTTTGCCGCGCGGATCATCCCTTATCGTGGCTCTTGGCTTGATTTTGAATTTGACCCGAAAGACGTGGTCAATGTGCGGATTGACCGTCGCCGGAAGCTGCCTGCGACCACGCTGCTTTATGCCTTGGGTCTTGACCAAGAAGACATGCTGGCCCTTTTCTATGAGGCGATCCCGCATCAAACCATTGAGGGGGGCTTCACCATTCCCTTTAATGCCGAGGCGTTAAAGGGCACCAAGCCAGAGCGGGATCTGGTGGACGCCGCCACCGGCGAAGTGGCTGTGGAGGCGGGCAAGAAAATCACCGCCCGTACCATCAAGCAATTGGAAGAAGCGAAGGTGGAAAATTTCCTCCTCTCCCAAGAGGCGATGATCGGACGTTTCTTCGCCCAAGATCTCGTCAATGTGGAAAATGGGGAGATTTACGCAGAAGCGGGTGATGAGGTGACCGAGGAAAAGCTAGCCGAACTTGCTGAGCTTGATGTCACCGACTTCAAAACCCTGGATATCGATCATATTAACAAGGGTGCTTATTTGCGGGACACCCTGGCGGCGGACAAAAACCGTAATCGCGAAACCGCGCTCATCGATATTTATCGTGTGATGCGCCCGGGTGAGCCGCCGACCCTTGAGACAGCGGAGGCTTTGTTCGCCGGCCTTTTCTTTGACGAAGAGCGCTATGACCTCTCCGCTGTGGGCCGGGTGAAAATGAATATGCGCCTCGACTTCACCGATGTGTCTGACGAAGAGCGGACCTTGCGGAAAGAAGACATCATTGAGGTGCTCAAAACCCTCGTGGACCTTCGCGACGGCCGCGGTGAAATTGACGATATCGACAATCTCGGTAATCGCCGGGTGCGCTCTGTGGGCGAGTTGATGGAGAACCAATATCGCATTGGCCTCCTGCGGATGGAGCGCGCAATTAAAGAACGCATGTCTTCTGTCGAGATCGACAATATCATGCCGAATGATTTGATCAATGCGAAACCGGCGGCAGCTGCGGTGCGGGAGTTCTTTGGCTCCTCTCAGCTTTCGCAATTTATGGATCAGACCAATCCGCTGTCGGAAATCACCCACAAACGCCGTATGTCGGCGCTTGGGCCAGGGGGGCTTACGCGGGAGCGGGCCGGGTTTGAGGTGAGGGACGTGCACCCCACCCATTATGGCCGGATCTGCCCCATTGAAACGCCAGAGGGGCCGAATATTGGCCTGATCAACTCCCTCGCCACCCACGCGCAGGTCAACAAATATGGCTTCATTGAAAGCCCTTATCGCCGGGTGGAAAATGGCAAATTGACCGACGAGGTGGTCTATCTCTCCGCGGTGGAAGAGGCCCGCTATAATGTGGCCCAAGCCAATGCCGATGTGGACGAAGATGGCACCTTGGCCAATGAATTCGTGAACTGCCGGGCCGGGGCCTTCCGGGACGCGATGCTCGTCCCTCGGGAGGAAGTGGATTATATCGACGTCTCTCCAAAACAGCTTGTGTCTGTGGCCGCAGCGCTTATTCCCTTTTTGGAAAATGATGATGCGAACCGGGCCTTAATGGGTTCAAACATGCAACGCCAAGCGGTGCCACTTCTCCAAGCCGAGGCCCCTTATGTGGGCACTGGCATGGAAAAAGTGGTGGCCCGAGACTCTGGCGCGGCTGTGGCGGCCCGCCGTCCTGGCTTTGTTGAACAGGTGGATGCCCAGCGGATCGTGGTACGCGCGACGGAGGAAACAGACACCACCAAACCTGGCGTCGATATCTACAA
>JBCCMT010000374.1:0-2102 GCA_039026195.1 Pseudomonadota bacterium
AAATCTGAATGCGTTCATCATCTGTGGCGACAAGGGTCTTTACCGAAGGGATGGAGGAGGCAGCCTCCACCGTGTGCTGAATAAGGGGCTTCCCGGTTTCATCGAGCAGAGGTTTGCCGGGCAATCGGCTTGATGCATAGCGGGCGGGGATAACAATTAGCGTATCACTCATGAAGATGACCTGGTCTTAGGGCGGATAGGGAAGGGGATGTTGATCCCAAAATATCGCGTAAAATATCGAACACAAAACGCGCCCCCCGCACCCATGATCACCCCCGCGCCATTGGCAAGCATATCTGCACCATCCCCTTGGCGAATACCGCCCATGGCCTGAAATATTTCAAGAAGAAACCCATAGGCCATAAGTATACTCATTATTCTGATATAATGTGCCGGGCGATTGACAAACCCTAAAATACTGAAAAAAGCCAACCCCCCATAGGCCATAAAATGCGCAATCTTATCAGCGGCGGTGGGGTTGCCAAAGATCATTCTGGCCAGCCAGGTGGTAAAACTCTGGGCTTGGACCATTTTTTCTGGGTCGGGCGTTAAGCTGATAATGAAGATTAGAATGGCAATCGTCACCGCATTTATTCGCCAAAATTGTCCGTAGGTCATGGCGTTATCTATTATTCTTGCATTGATCTTCCCACGCAACGGCGGTTTTGACGATCAGATCAATATCATCATAGCGGGGGGTCCACCCTAATGTGGTGCGGATAGCCGCATTATCAGCGATAAGTTGAGGCGGGTCTCCTGGCCGACGGGGCGCGCGTTTGGTATCAAGAGATGTCCCTGTGACCCGCTGAACGGAGGCAATGACGTCATGAACAGAAATTCCCTCCCCATACCCACAATTTAGAACCACTGACTGACCGCTGGACTTAAGGTGGTCAAGAGCCGTCCCATGGGCACTGGCCATATCAGAGACATGGATATAATCCCGGATAGGGGTTCCATCGGGGGTATCATAGTCATCGCCATAAATTTTCAGCGGCTCATCTAAAACACCGGTGGCGATTTGGGCGGCGGCCTTGATCAGGTGGCGGGGGCCGCCCCCTTCGCCTGCGCGCCCTAAGGGGTCTGCACCGGCCACGTTGAAATAGCGCAAAACGGCTGTGGTAATACAGGCAGGTTTACAGACATCTTGCACAATACGCTCTGCCATCGCCATGGCCGCCCCATAAGGTGAAATAGGCTTGAGCGGCGTTTCTTCATGAATCGGCATTCGTTCTGGCACGCCGTAAACAGAGGCCGTCGAGGAAAACACAATCTGCTCAACGCCTGTTTCTTTTGCGGCATTCAACATGGTGAGGGTGGATAAAAGAGTGTGGGTATATTGATGGAGGGGATCAATAAACGAGGCTGGGATGGTCCCATCTCCCGCAAAGTGAATGATGGATGTGACTTTATGCTTCGCAAAGGCCTCGGACAGGGCTTTTGGGCTTTCCATGGGCACCTGGGTATAAGGAATTTTCCCATCAAGGGGAGCGGGTAAACCCTCTTCTTCAGCGATGCCGACCACCACATCCCCTCTATCTTCAAGACAGAGAAGCATATGCGTTCCCAGATATCCTGTGGCCCCTGTAACGGCGATGGTCATGCCAAGCTCCCAACCAAGATGCATCAAATACATTTGCCGACCAAGTCTGTTCCAGCCCCCATCAAAGGGGGTAGAGGTTGGTCACTAGAAAATGCAACACCCCCATGTATAAGTGATTTGTTGCAAAAAAGCGATGAAAATCAAAATATCAGCTATGGGATGTGATGTCTTATTTTGATGCGAAGGTTACAAAGGCGGGTCTGATCACTCATCTCTCCCCTATCTCTTCTATCATCTTGTCAATAAAGCCTTATATATCATGGTGTAACAAGATATCTTATTACCGCCTTAAGTATCGATTTTCGTATGAATATATCAATAGAAGACGCCTCCGCTTTGCCGCCCTCTTCCCCTGAGATATTGGTGGCGGTGGGGGATATTCATGGTCGGCTGGATCTTCTTGAAAAATTGCTGAAAAAGCTAGATCGCCGGCTTAAAGATCGCGCCTATAAATTGATATTTCTAGGAGATTATGTGGACCGGGGGCCAGACAGCCGCG
>JBCCMT010000375.1:0-2095 GCA_039026195.1 Pseudomonadota bacterium
CAGACAAAACAGGGGCGGGCGATATTCAACAGCGTTATGAGGAAGCAAAACGTATCTTAAGCCATTCAGATGGTTATCACAAATATCGTCATAGTCGGGATTGGTTTGGGGGGCGGGCATAGACCCTTGCCCTGATCCCCTTGCAATAGGGTTTACGAAATGAGAAATTTTTCAATCATCTTTATATTTCTAGCCCTCGCGTGGTTACCCATCCACGCGCAAGAAGAAAGTGCTGTTTCTGCCGGCGTTATTGAAGCCGCAGAGGAAACGGCGTCCGATGAAGATATAAGGCAGAGAATAAGAGATATCTTTAATCAGATTGAAGAGCTATCCTCTGTACAGATTATTGTTGATGCAGGTGTTGTCACCCTATCTGGGCAGACCTTAACCTCTGACGCCGCGGCCCGTGCAGAAGAGTTAGCAGCGCGGGTTGAGGGGGTGGTAACCGTTGAAAATCAAATCGAACGAGATGTATCTGTTTCTACACGGGTAACACCCGCCTTAGAACAACTTCAGGGGTATAGGGATGATGTCATTAAACTACTGCCCCTGATCATCTTAGCGCTTGTGGTCTTTTTGACGATTGCGAGTTTTGGGTGGTTGATCACCGCATGGAAACCCTTTTGGCAGAAAATTACGCCAAACGCATTCGTCGCAGAGCTTGTTCGATCTACCATGCGAACTGTTTTTTTACTGCTCGCTCTGGTGGTGGCTTTGAGTTTACTTGATGCAACGGCGTTGTTGAGTGCGTTTTTAGGTGCAGCCGGGGTCTTAGGTCTTGCCATTGGATTTGCCGTTCGAGATACCATTGAGAATTATATCTCTTCTGTGATGTTATCCTTACGCCAACCTTTCCGGCCCAATGACCATGTGGTCATTGATGAGCATGAGGGTCATGTCATTCGCCTTACCTCTCGCGCGACAATTTTAATGACGTTGCAAGGGAACCATTTGCGTATCCCCAATGCGTCTGTCTTCAAAGCTATTATTCTGAATTATACTCGTAATCCTGAGCGTCGTTTGGACTTTGAGTTGGGGGTGGATGCGGAAGATGATCCCTTAGCAGCCATTCAAACAGGGCTGGCAGCCCTCGAAGATCTCCCCTTCATTTTAAAAGAGCCAGGCCCCCTCGGCCATATCCGACAGGTAGGGGATTCGAACATCGTTATTTTCTTTGCGGCGTGGATTGACCAGCGCACTGCAGATTATGCAAAATCACGATCCATTGCGGTAGCCGCTGCAAAAAACGCCCTTGAAGAAGAAGGATTTGCCCTGCCTGAGCCCATCTATCGTCTTCGCTTTGACCAAGCGGCCCCCGCTATCTTTCAGGGGGCGGAAGGGGCATCCATAACACCACAATCAAGTGATGGCAAAAGAGATAGCCCCTCAAAACAATCTCGACAGAAATCAAAACATGACCAAATGGCGGATGTCACGCCAGATGATCACTTGGCGGAAAAAATCGATGAAGAACGTCGAGAGAATATTGAAGAAGATCTGCTTAAAGAAGATGGGCCTGTGGAGTGAGTTTAACTCAACAATCCCTAGTTTACAGCTGCAAACGCCTACTGACGTTCTTTAGCTACCATCATACTCACAAATGTTTCCACAATGGGCCGTGCTTCGGAGGGTTGAATAAGTGAAATATTGATGAAGGGCGGTGGTTTGATCGGAATAAGCCTTATATCCTGACGGTGCAAGGCTGACTCGCGGCTGACAAGGCTAATGCCAATATTATCAGCGACCATATTTAAAATCATATCTGTGGGGAAAATATTCGTTATCACATCTGGATATAAATCAGCGCGGCGAAAAGCACTCATCACAGCTGTTGTATAGCCATTCGCGGTTTGCGTATCGGCGATAATGAATTTTTCTTGATGGCATTCGCCCAGCGTTATAGATACCTTGTCTTTGAAAGAATGGGTAAGGGAGACGGCTAGGTATAGAGAATGTTTCGCTAAATGAATTTCATTTAAATTTGAGATATGAGAGGGGGCTGGCCCCCCAATAATGGCGCAGTCAATCAGCTGACGGCTGACATTCGCTGCTAGGTCTGATGTCAACTCAAACTTCAACTCAACATCAACCTGCG
>JBCCMT010000376.1:0-2089 GCA_039026195.1 Pseudomonadota bacterium
CGGCGCCCCCCACCGGGGCGGCACCCAGTCTGGCTTTGTCGACCATGGCCACCATGCCGGGTTTTGGCGTGACACATTTTTATCCCTAGGCGGGTACAATGAGAATATGATTGCCAATGAAGATGCGGAATATGACACGCGACTGCGGGCCCAAGGGGGCCGAATTTGGTTAGAGGCCGACCTCCGCATGGGCTATTACCCCCGGGAAACGGTGATGACCCTTTGGCGACAATATTTTGCCTACGGACGAGGGCGGGCTGAGCATATTCGCCGTCACCGGGTAACCCCCCGTCTTCGACAATGCCTCCCCGTGATCCATACCCTTTTCCTCTTGGGATTCCTTTGCCTTCTCCCCTTAAGCGCATGGGGGGCGGCTTACCCCGTTTTTTACGGGAGCATCATCAGCCTTTTTGGGGTATGGCTCAGTTATCGGCATCGTAAACTCAGCGGTCTTTTCAGCCCCATCGCCTTAGCGGTGATGCACACCAGTTGGGGGATAGGGTTTTTGCAAGAATTTCTCTTTGGCCGGAGGGATAAATGAAGATTGCCGTCTTTGGCCATGATGCGAGCGATGCGATGCTCACCAGACGATTTGCGGCCTTCGCTGACCTTCACCATGAGGTGATGGGCTTTACCATGCGGCGGGGGGAGGATGCCCCGCGCCCCTGGCACAATAGAGATCTGGGCCGCACCCATGACGCGGCCTTCCTTCATCGTCTATGGGCGATATTTCGCGGTATTCAAAAGACGGGGGCACATGATTTTTTAAAAGAAGCGGACCTCTTTTGGGCGCGGAATTTAGATATGCTGATGGTGGCACTCGTAGCCCGTGCACGGGCGAAAAGCGATGCGCCCGTCATTTACGAATGCCTTGATATTCATCACCGTCTTTTAGGAAAAGGGCTGATCAGCCAAACGCTGCGCAGGCTTGAGAGAAAGCTTTTAAAGGAGGTGCGGGGTATCGTCATTTCTTCCCCCGCTTTTGAAGCAGAATATTTTGATAAGATGCACCCTGATCACCCCCGGGCCCTGCTGCTTGAGAATAAACTCCCCTTAAGGCGGCTGCCCCCCCGACCGGCGCGGAAACAGTCATGCGACCAGCACCTCACCCTAGGGTGGGTGGGCATCTTGCGTTGTCAACGCTCCCTCAATATTCTTATGGAGGTTGCCGAAGCCATGCGGGGCGGGGTGAAGGTTAAGCTGCACGGTAAGCCTGCCTTAACGGCGATCCCTCATTTTCATGACCTTGTGGAAGAGACTGAAAACCTCACCTATGAGGGGCCTTATCAGTCCCCAGATGATTTAGATGACATTTATGGCCGTCTCGACCTTATTTGGGCGGGGGATTATTATCAAGCGGGCGGCAATTCTGAATGGCTCTTGCCCAACCGGCTTTACGAAGGGGGGTATTTTGGCGTCCCCGCCCTCGCCCCGGCTGGCACCCAAACCGCCCAATGGATAACGGCCCATGGAACCGGTCATGTGATTGAGGGAGAGCCGGAGACAAGTCTCATCCCTTTTCTTTCCACCTTGATTGCGAAAAACGAGCTGAACGCCCTTCAGCAAAAAGTGCTTTCGGCTCCCACTTCTGTGTTTGCTGAAGATCATTCAGCCTTAGATGACATTATAAAAGGAGTCCTCTCATGACCGACCTAATTGTGGGCATTTGTACCTTTCGCCGCCCCTCCGTGATCGAGACCATCAAATCCGTTGACGCACAAACTGGCCGCCGCGCGGACTGGATTATTGTGGTGGACAATGATGATATGCCCACGGCGCAACAATCTGTTGAAGCCCTCTCCCTAAAAACACCAATCACCTATATCCATGCGCCGGGGCGGAATATCTCCATTGCGCGAAATGCCTGCCTCGAAGCAGCGGGCCCGTGCCATTTTGCCTTTTTAGACGATGATGAGACCGCCTCCCCAGAGTGGCTCACGGCCATGGTGGACGCCATGACCCAGGGACACCAGGCCGTCTTTGGGCCAGTGATCGCCCTTTACCCCGAAGACAGCCCCCCTTGGATGGAACAGGTCAGCCCCCATAGTCAGTACCCCCTGCCCGCGCTGAAGGAATTGGTCACGGGGTA
>JBCCMT010000377.1:0-2071 GCA_039026195.1 Pseudomonadota bacterium
ATAGGGGGCGGGAATAATCACCTCCTCCCTCGGGTTCAGGCTCGCCATCAATGCCGCATAAATCACATATTTACCGCCCGGGGTGGCGACCACTTCGTCATGGGTATACTCCAACCCATTGTCCCGCTTGAATTTATCGCAAATAGCCCCTTTTAGCTCAGGGATACCGTCAACGGCAGTATATCTTGTGTGACCGGCATGGATCGCTGCAATCGCCGCCTCTTTAATATGTGCTGGCGTCTCAAAATCAGGCTCCCCCGCCGCCAGGGCCAATACATCTCGGCCCGCCGCTTTCATCTCCCGTGCTTTTTGCGTCATGGCAATGGTCGGGGATGTAGGAAGGGTTTGCAGAACATCAGAGAGGATGGATGAGGTCACAGAGAATCTTCCTTCAGGAACAGGTTGGCTTCATAGGGCGTTTGATTTACTTGACCTATAGACAAGAATCGCAAGGGGAATAAAGATGGAATCAATTGAGCAAACGGCGACGGACTTATTAGATAAGTTTGTCCAATGGGTGAATGCATTTATGGGCGATATTGTACAAGGGGATGTAACGAATATTACCCTCTGGTTGGCAGTGGCCACAGGGGTCTATTTTGGCATTCGCACCCTTCAATCTATTATTGCTGGGCTGTTCAAATCAAAAAAGAGACCGCCCAATTCTATTCGGAATATTATTGGCCATGTGATTGGCGCTACTAACAGTCTCTTTTTGATCCCCCTTTCTTTGGTTGTGACGCTTCCCTTTTTTGAGGGGATACCTGAAAATTACGAGCTATGGCTGAAACGCATTTTCATCGTCACCATTATTCTGCAAGCTGCCTTTTGGTTACGCATTGTGGCCCAAGCCTTTTTAGAAGGTGCTGTCCTCGATCATGCGGAGGAAGATAGCAGTCTTTCCTCTGCGCGTTCTTTGATCAGCCTGTTTGTGAATGTTGCCATCTTTGCCATCGCCATCATTATGATTATCGACAATCTGGGGGGCAATGTCACCGGCCTGATTGCAGGTCTTGGCGTCGGCGGAATTGCAATAGGGTTGGCGGCGCAAAATATCTTTGAAGACCTATTTGCCAGCCTTTCTATTATTTTAGATAAACCCTTCACCAAAGGCGATTTTGTCAGCTTTAACGGATTTAACGGCAATATTGAAAGAATTGGCTTGAAAACCACACGGATAAAAGCGCTTTCTGGGGAGCAAATCGTGGTATCCAATTCTAATTTATTGTCCAATGAGATTCAAAATTTCAAACGAATGAATGAACGGCGGGGCACTTTTACAGTAGGTGTTACTTACCAAACTCCCCACTCTGCTCTTGAGGCCCTTCCCTCTCGCCTTGAAGATCTTATTGAAAACCAAGGAAATTGTCGCTTTGACCGTAGCCACTTATCGGGATATGGCGCCAGCTCCATTGATTTTACAACGGTTTATTATGTTCTGTCTAGAGATTATAAAGAGTTTATGGATGTTCAACACGCCATTCTCTTAAAAGTTCACGCCCTATTTGAAGATATGGGGATAGAGTTTGCCTATCCCACACAGACTATATTCGTGGAAAGAGACGCTGTTGAAGACAATGCATAAAATTTAATGAAATAAATCTTATTCGTCCTTAAGCTGAACCTGATGGGAGGCCAATCGCCCCCCATCCACCACAATGGTTTGCCCAGTTATAAATGACGCCTCCCCAGAGGCGAGAAATTGGACGGCACTGGCCACCTCTTCCGGTTCCCCCCGCCGGGCTAAGGGCACAATCCCGAGTGCATTTTTCTTAGCGGATACGCTGGTCAATTCCACATCATCAATTTCTGATTTTATTGACGAGATCCCCACCACATTGGCCCGAGCGCCGTAGGGGGATAGGGTCAATGCCACCGCCTTAGTGAGTTGCACGATGGCCCCTTGGGTGGCGGCAAAGATGGCGTGGTCGGCGGTGGCGGTCACCGCATCGTTTGAAACGACGTTAACAATGGCACCAGACCTTGCCGTATCCACCCCACCATCCCCGATCGCAGCGGCTTGCTTGATGATTTCGCGGGCCACAGCTTTATTCAGTAAAAACGCAGCCCG
>JBCCMT010000378.1:0-2064 GCA_039026195.1 Pseudomonadota bacterium
GTCTCCTGTAAAGAGATCAAATCAGTCAAATCAAGATCTTACATTTATACAGCGTTGGTTTTCATGATCATTCTTGGCATCAGCCTTAGCAGCCTTACAATTATGAATTTTCTGAATTTATCAGTTTTATAAATTCGTTGCTGGGAACTTTTTACAAAGAACAGCGTAATTACAATATAAAATAAAGGGAAATATTTGATATGGCAAAATTTTTAAAGCTTATATTGTTAGCAGCTTTTACATCTTCCACGATGGCGTGTGCCACCATTGAAGGCGCAGGTGAAGATGTGGAAAGTTTGGGTGAAGAAATCCAAGAGACTTCACGTAATAATCAATAAATTACTAAGGCGTATATAGAATTTTTATTATACTGAGGACGATATCATAAAGCCGATGGGAGATTTCCCATCGGCTTTTGTGATGTTATTTCCAACATTATAAATATCTTGTAAATACACTTACAAACGAAAATCTTTATGCACTTAGGATTATAGCTTGAGGCTCACTTCCCCCAAGAGAGGGTTCAATCCTCAATTTAAAAGAAGTTACTTCTCAAGTTTGGCTTCAGTGGCGCTTTGTACTTCCTCAAAACTTACACCCTCTGCAAGTTCAACCACACGAAGGGTCTTGGCTGCTTTATCTACATCAAAAACACCGTACCCTGTGATAATTCTGTCGACACAGGCAACACCGGTGAGGGGGAGTGAACATTCCTTCAGCAATTTTGGACTTCCAGATTTTGATGTGTGATCCATCAGCACAATGACCCGTTGGACCCCGGCCACAAGATCCATGGCGCCGCCCATCCCCTTCACCATTTTCCCTGGTATCATCCAATTGGCCAAATCCCCCCCTTGGGAGACCTCCATCGCGCCTAAGATTGATAAATTGATATGCCCGCCCCGGATCATTCCAAAACTATCAGAGGAAGAAAAATAAGAAGTGTGGGGAAGTTCTGTGATCGTTTGCTTCCCGGCATTGATAAGGTCTGCGTCTACCTTATCCTCAAAAGGAAAAGGCCCCATCCCCAACATTCCATTTTCGGATTGCAAGGTCACATCTATCCCATCAGGAATATAATTTGCCACCAAAGTGGGAATACCAATTCCTAAATTGACATAAAATCCGTCTTGTAATTCTTTACCGGCCCGTTCGGCCATTTCATTCCGTGTCCAAGGCATTTTATTCTCCTTACGCTGCGATAAAAGCCAACAGAGCTCTGCCAGCGTGGGCTATAGTTATCTCTCTCTTACCGTCCGCTGTTCGATGCGTTTTTCCTGCTTTGCTTCAATGACGCGGTCGACAAAAATACCGGGGGTGTGAATATGATCCGCATCGAGCTCACCAATCTCCACCAGCTCTTCCACCTCCGCGACGCAAACTTTACCTGCAGTGGCCATGATGGGATTGAAATTTCGGGCAGTTTTCCGGAAAATCAAATTCCCTTCCCGATCCCCCTTCCAGGCCCGAATGATGGAAAGGTCAGCTTTCAAACCAGTTTCCATGATATAGCGCTCTCTCTCAAATTCCCGTTCTTCTTTCCCCTCTGCCACCAGGGTCCCCACACCCGTTTTGGTGTAAAAGGCAGGGATGCCCGCGCCGCCGGCGCGGATGCGCTCAGCCAGTGTTCCTTGCGGGTTGAATTCCAGCTCTAATTCGCCTGAGAGATATTGTTTCTCGAAGGTCTCATTCTCCCCCACATAGGAACTGATCATCCGCTTGATCTGCCGTGTTTGAAGCAAAAGCCCAAGGCCCCAATCATCCACGCCCGCATTGTTGGAAATCACCGTCAGATCTTTCGCGCCAGAGTCGCGAAGTGCCAGGATGAGGGTTTCAGGAATACCACAGATACCAAACCCACCAGACATCACCGTGATGCCATCTTGGGTTAAGCCCTCTAAGGCTGCTTTTGCATCAGCATAGACTTTTTGCGCCATACGACCTCCATTTTGAGGTTCTTTTGGTCGCTAGGAGTGATCACATCAAGGGCAATTTTGATTTTACATCAAAGAATATTTTGAGAACCGTAAAATCGTAATAAGAGCGAATTTGATTATAGATATA
>JBCCMT010000379.1:0-2059 GCA_039026195.1 Pseudomonadota bacterium
CATGGTCTTTCTCCAAATATTATCGAACAAAATTGTTGCTTCAAGTCATATTTAGTTTTCTGGAGCCCCATCAGTAGGGCCATAAAATGAAAAGCTGCTGTGTTTTTGGCGCAAAAATTCAAGACAGACGGCATGGCCGATGAAGCCTAAAAACAGAATTTAGGGGGAACAAAATTTTAGAGCATCTTGGCGCCGGTGACCCCGAAGATAAGATGCTCTAAATATAGACCTGAAACGAATGTTCAGTTCGTTTCTCTAATATGCGTGGGTCTTCTCTTCCCCAACCCTTAAACGAATATTTTCGATATCGGTTCCCAAAGCCATCCCCTTTCATTGGGGAGACACCTCTATTCATGCCAATTGATCATTCAATACTTTGAGGACCGTCATTCGGGCCGCCAGCGCGGCAACGCCGCATAAAATAAGGGGCACGAAGGCCAGCCATATGAGCATAATGGGGTTTGCCCCTAGATTAGGGAGGAAAAATCCTTCTGCGCCGGTTTCAAAACTGGCCGCGGTGAACAAAATAACAGCGGCGGCCAGGGCCCCCACCGCACCGCCCCTTAAGCCGAGCGTGAAATATCGCCGCTGAACTTGGTCGGCGATAAATTTATCGGTCGCGCCAACCAAATGCATCACCTCCACAATATCTCGATTGGCCGCCAACCCGGCGCGGGCGGCAAAGATAATGACACATGCCGCAGCGCTTAAGACAAAGCTGAACACAATAAAGGCGATGGCCTGTCCCCGCCGGGCCGCCCCGATCAGCCGGTCGTTCCAGATGCCATGGTCATCCAAACTGGCGCCTGGGGCGCTCGCCGCTAAATCCGCTCTTAGGGGGTCAATATTTTTTCGCAAAACCGGCGTCACACTTGCTGTAATCAGTGCAGGGATTGGTATTTCCGCTCCCAGATTATCTGTACCCAACCATGGCTCCAGCAAGGCTTCACTGTCCTCCCGACTGAGTTTTTTGATATTCGAGACCCCGTCGGTCATCTCTAACACGCGCATGGCGGCGCGGGCTTCAAGTTCAATGGCAGTGTTATTGGCGCCTTTGACTTGGACCGTGACCGTTCCGGCTAAATCCCCCGTCCAATCCGCTGCCGCGCGAGACACCATAAAATAGCCCGCAAGGGCAACACTGGCCATAAAAGCCAAGACGGCGATGACAATGGTCAAGGGCGTCCCCGCTGCCCCCGCTTCGGGGAGGAGGGCGGTCTGGCGCCCCTTTGGCAATTCAATTTCATCGTAGCTCATTCGTCACTCACCTTAGACAGACCTTCCGGGCGTTCGGAGATCGGGCGTTCAGAGGTTGGATGGTCAGAAGTAGGATGTTCGTAGGCAATGTCTGCAAGAGGTTGATGCAATGTGACTTCACCATTTTTGAGGCGCAAAATCTTTTTAGGGATGCGTTTGACCAACCCCAAATCATGGGTCGCCACAATCACCGCCGTACCCATGCGGTTCAACTCCAGTAGCAATTGCATGATTTTGGCTCCCATCTCAGGATCCACATTGCCCGTGGGCTCGTCTGCCAGAATAAGGTCCGGTTTGGAAACCAATGCCCTTGCTAAAGCAACCCGCTGTTTCTCCCCCCCTGACAAAATAGCAGGTTTCGCCGTCATGCGATGGGCGAGCCCCACCCAGCTTAACAATTCAATAACATCAGTTCGATATTCAGTTTCTTTAACCCCCATGACCCGCATAGGCAGGGCAACATTTTCAAAGGCGGTCAAATGATCGAGCAGGCGGAACTCTTGAAAGACAACGCCAATACGTCGGCGCAAGGTGGGCAATTCTTCGGTGGGCAGGAGGCCAACATCTTGCCCAAAGACGCTGACACGCCCGCTGGTGGCCCGGTGGGCCAGATATACCAATTTGAGCAGCGTGGTCTTGCCGGCCCCCGATGCACCCGTCAAAAATCGAAAATCACCTTCGCGCAAGACCAAATTGGCATCGGTCAGGACGGCTCGCGAGCCGTCATAGGTCAAGCGGACATTTTCGAAATCGACAATTTTCGGCGGCAAAGGGGTATTCGACATGGTAAATGCCTTTACAG
>JBCCMT010000380.1:0-2052 GCA_039026195.1 Pseudomonadota bacterium
CGCTTATGATGCGCTCGAATTTGATAATGATCTTATACAGATTGATGAGCTCTATGATATAGCCTTTTTAGTGATGGACCTATGGCATCATGGTTTTTGGCAAGAGGCCAATGAGGTATGGAACCGATATATGGGCTTGACGGGGGATTATGCATCCGCGTTTTTAATGCCGCTTTATTGCAGCCTTCGGGCAGGGGTGAGGGGAATGGTCGCTGCTCTAAGGGGCAACCTTAGCGCTGCGAATGCATATCTCATGACGGGTACCTCATTTTTATTCCCCATGCCTCATCCTGATCGAATACTGATTGCGGGGCGCTCAGGCACGGGGAAAACAACAATTGCCGCGGCCTTAGCGCCGAAATGCCTACCCCCGCCCGGCGCTGTTCATATGAGAAGTGATATTATTCGAAAACGGATGAAAGGGCAGCTTCCTGAGGTCACCTTGCCGCCAGAGGCCTATTCTGCAACAGCGACAATGGAGGTTTATTGCCGGTGTGCTGATGCTTTTGTTTCTGTCGCGGGCAAGCATCCAGTCATTCTTGATGTGGCTTTGGCGGCTAAGACCCAAGATATATCAAGCCTTGACGTTCTAAAGGCAGAAAAGATTTGGCTGACGGCGCCCGAGGAGGTGCTGAAACAGCGAATGACCAAACGCCTTAACGATGCGTCCGATGCTACTATAGATGTAATGGCAACCCAGCGTGCGGCACCACCTTCGAAAAGTTGGCACGTGGTGGATGCCTCGGGCACAGTCGAGCAAACCATTGATCAGATTGTGGGCGACTTACCAGAGCAAAGGCCGCTGCAATAAGCTTCATACGCCCGATCATCACCCCAAATTTGATATATCGCAAAGGCATAACCCGCGTAGAGTGTTAGATGGGGGAATATCAGCAGTAAAAGGAGTATATCATGCGAGCAGGTGGTCTCATTCCATGGCGACGGGGACGACAAGGTGGGCTTCCCTTTAGCGACCAACCCCTCAATGATTTTGAGCGGGATTGGGGAAATTTTGTTGATCGTTTTTTTGACCGTACGCCGGATTATCAGGGGCGGTTATTTGCCAATAGTGATAATGCCTTTGGGGCGATTGATGTGGCTGAAAAGGATGATGCTTTTTCTGTGAAAGTCGATCTGCCAGGGGTCGAAGACGATGACATTGATCTTGAACTAGTGGGCAATCGACTGACTATTCATGCAAAGCGTGAGCGTGAAGATGAGTTTGAGAGAGAGGGCTTTCATCAAGTCGAGCGTGCTTATGGCACCATAACGCGGAACTTAGTGTTGCCGGATGATGTGGAAGCGGCGAATGTGAAAGCATCTTTCATGCATGGTGTGTTGTCCATTGACCTTCCAAAGTCGGAGACAGCGAAGGGAAAGACACTGAAAATACCGGTGAGTCATTAACAGTATAGAGATTACACACTGGTCAATCCGCCCCCCTAGGTCGGTGTGTGAAACGGCTCCGTCCTCATGTGATGATGAGGACGGAGTTTTCTGTCATGGGGTGGGGCGGGAGATGGGCTATGGACAAGCCAGCACAGAAAGATCAGCTGCAAGAAACAAATGCTTGGCATGTTGCCCCCACTTCCACTGTGCTCGAACAGCTTAAGTCGACACGGGCGGGCCTTACATCCACTGATGCAGAGGACCGGCTCAGCCAATATGGACAAAATCAGTTACCGGAGGGGAAGCGCCGCTCTGGGGTACAGATTATTCTGGGGCAGCTTGGAAACTCCTTCACATTCATTCTGTTGGTGGCGGCAATTGTCTCTTTAAGCTTAGGCCATGGCCTTGATGCAGGCTTTATTATGGCAGTCGTTGTGATCAATACAACGATTGGCGCCGCGCAGGAATGGCGTGCCGAGATGAATGCCGCCTCTTTAAAAAAGACCTTTCAAGTGCGCTCCATGGTGCAGCGAGATGGACAAAAGGTCCATGTGTCGCTGGAGGACATTGTCCCTGGTGATATCGTCATGCTGGAATCCGGCAATGTGGTGCCGGCGGATATTCGCCTCTTATCAGACACGGATTTAAGGACAGATGAGTCCC
>JBCCMT010000381.1:0-2038 GCA_039026195.1 Pseudomonadota bacterium
ATTTTGTCAGTAAGCTGATCCCCAAAATCCCCCCAAATAAAAGGCTCATCTTCCAATCGGGGTCTCGCAACCATTGAAACCCCGCCCATAGGATGGCAGCTGTTGCGGGCAGCACCAATACTGAATGGGTAAAGGCCTCGTGAAAATTCCACCCAATTTGATATAGCAATATCATCCCAAGGGATGTTCCAAAGGCGATTTGGGCGGACGCATAACTCCGCACAAGGACGTGGATAAACCCAACAGCGATCACTAGGCTGACATATTTGATCACCAGGAATGACCAAAAACTATTACCGATGAGGGTCTGCGTCAACGTTAATAGCCACTCATAAAGGGGCGGGTTGTTAGGCTGATACCCCCATTGCCAAGTTTGCGTGAACAAATTGACTTTCGCGTCATCCATCGCCAGCGATGTGCCAGCCCCCCGACGGATCAAGGCATTCATTAGCCCAAATAGGGCCGTTATCACCAGCACACCCCTAAGCTGATAGATCTCATCTTTATGGGTGATGCGTATAGTTAAAAAAGAGGGCCACCTCACCGGGAACGCTCCGGCAAGAGGTCTTGCTTGCGCGCTTTTTTCGCCTCAATTTCATCGATGGTTGCGGTCATGGCCCCTAACCTTTCTGGAATTAAAGGGTGGGTTGAGCGTATGTAAATGCCCCGCGGGGCCTCCCGCGCAAACAGATCAAAGGCTTGGCGCATATTCTGAAGATTTCCGCCTGCCCGCGCGAAAAAGTAAAGCCCCACATAATCCGCCTCCGCCTCAAACCCCTCCGACCAAAAGGCCACAGCTCGAACCACCCGATCTTTAAGAGAGATATCCGGGTCTTGCCCCACGGCCCTTAGGGCCACGTCCCCCAGGGTGGCACTTATATAAAGCAGCGGCCCCGTTACAAAAGCGCCGGTGACGGTAAAATTACGCATATATTTTCGGGGGTGGCGGAGGGCGATATGCGCTGCCTCATGGGCGATGACAAATTGGAGGGCCGCGTCATTCAAATTACGGATCAACCCTGTATAAAGAACAATATCCCCTGTGCCCGCATGGGCATTTATCTGTTGACTGGTACTGATTTTCACCGCCATGTCACAAATGGGGACAGGGGTGATGGTCATCTGTGTCTTTTTAGTTTTCGCCTCTATGCCAAGGCGCACGGGCCCCTCTTTTTTAAGAGAAGTCTGTACCGCCTTATTGATTTTTGACAGCTGGGTCAGGGGTTCACCGTTAACGGATAAAATCTTGTCCCCCATGCGCAGCCCCGCTTTAAACGCCGGGCTATTTTTGTACACATGCATAACCTGCCCGCCCTCAGCGATATTCAAATAGCGCACATCTTGCTCTCTGACCCCGCCGGCCAGTTTCGCGTAACGCGCTTCATCGGCAAGAACCAGCCCCAGGGCGGGCCTGGTTTTTGAGCAGAGCGCTACATTTTCCCTCAGGATCGGCCAGCTTAAATCATAGACGCGCGCTCGCCTCTCAAGCGCTGTTGAGACCGCGGATTGTAAAGCCATTTTTTCTTCATGGGCGATATGATCAGGGCGGGCAGGTGGGGGGGCATAATCCGGTGTGGCGCACGCGGCTAGAAACACCCCCCAAATAATGACATACCAACACCGATCCATAGACCTATGCTAAGCAGGCTCATTTATGGGTCAACATATATTCATATTTCACCCCGGCAAATATTGCCCTTACAAAAAAGACGCTCATGGCCAAATCTCAAGATACCTATGTTTGCCAGTCCTGCGGGGCGGTCTATGCCAAATGGGCAGGCCGCTGCGACGCGTGCGGGCAGTGGAACACCATTGAGCTGGAGGTGAATGACGCGCCCCCCGGCGGGCTTAGCGCAAAGACCGCGAAAAAAGGGAACAGCCTGACCTTAGATGCGCTTGAGGGCAACATGGCGGAGGTGGCCCGCTACCCCTCCGGCAATCAGGAATTTGACCGCGCCGTGGGCGGCGGCCTGGTCCCCGGCGGCGCGCTGCTGGTGGGCGGGGACCCGGGGGTGGGGAAATCCACCCTCCTCCTCCA
>JBCCMT010000382.1:0-2036 GCA_039026195.1 Pseudomonadota bacterium
AACGGGTCAGGTCGCAAGGCCAGTTGCGCGCCCCTTTGCAATGCCCTAGACGTTATCTTCGACCTTAGGGGTGTAGCTCAGTTGGTAGAGCATCGGTCTCCAAAACCGAGGGCCGTGGGTTCGAGTCCCTCCGCCCCTGCCAGGTCAGATGTCCCCCCTTCGCGGCATGAAAAGACAGACGACTAGGACAACCATGGCCAAAGAAAAAGAAACCTTGAGCCGAGAGGAAGAAATCCTTCTTCGCGAAGTGAATGAAGAGCTCAACCAAGACCAGCAACTCGACTTTTTCAAAAAATATGGCCCCTGGCTTGGCGCCGGCGCTCTATTGGTGGTCAGTGCCGTGGCGTATAACCAATATGCAGGGAGAGCAAATCAAGAAAATCTAGCCGCCCAAGGCATTACTTATCGCAGCGCCATTGTTGAACATGATGCCGCTGAAGCCCCCTTTGAGGCGGCGGAGGCGTTAACCAGTGCCTCAGAAGAGTTGGAGGGCGGGTATCAGGCCCTTGCCCAGTTGCGTGCAGGAAGTCTTTTCTTACAAGCCGAAGAAAGTGAAAAGGCGCTCGACCAGTTACGGCAAGTTTATAATAATGAGGCCTTGCCCCAGCGCATAAAAGATATGGCCCGTTTGCGCGCAGCGCTGACCTTGATGGATGAAGATCCTGCCCAGGCCGCTGCCATGGCCCAAGCGATCACCACAGAGGCTTTTCGCCCCTTCGGCCAGGAATTAGAGGGGATAGCTGCCCTCGCGCAAAAAGAATATGGGAAGGCCTATGAGATTTTTGCGGGTCTTTCGGAGGATTTCACCATTCCGGTGAGCGTCAAAGACCGCGCCGCTCTGTTAAAGCCCTTAGCGGATGCTGGGGTGAATGGCATCGCCCTACCTGAGGGAGATGCCGAGGCCCCCGCCACCGATGCGGAAGCTTTCATCGAATCCTTCACCCAACAGCTTTTAGAAGACCCCTCCGCATTGGATGAAACCCCTAATGCCGGTGAGGTTGAGAATGAGGAAGGGACCCCCATATCGGCGCCCGCCCCGTAATACACATGGCCAAGGTTGCATTTTCGTGTAAGCCAGAGGCAAAATGGTTAACCCCCTCCAAAAGGCTATTGTAAGCCTATGCCAAGGGGAATCAGAGCTAAATAATAGGCAAGGACTAGATTTATGAGACGGCCGTTTCCTTCTTTTTTACACCTCCTCACCCTATTGGGCATCAGCATGAGTTTGATCGCCTGTAGCTCAAACCCCATGGGCCGTATTTTCGACCGGGATGGGGATGAAGAAGTGGTCGAAGAAGAAGCGCAAGATGACCGGGTGTCTGTCCTGGCCTTGCAGCAGGCCTTAACGCCAAATCCGCGCTTCATCGGCCAAACATTAGAGGTGCCGCCTGCTTTTGCAAATAATCAGTGGGCGCAGCCCGGCGGGGAAGCTGACCATGTGATGCATCATTTGTCCTTAGCGGAAAATCTTGATCGCGCGTGGCAAGCCCGGATTGGGAAGGGGGGCCAAAAACGCTCCCCCCTCACAGCGCCGCCTGTGATTGCAGATGGTCGTGCGTATACTGTAGATACAGAGGCAAAAGTCTCTGCATTTGATGCCTTGTCTGGGGATTTATTGTGGCAGGCCGACCTGACCCCTGATTTGACCGATGGCCCTAAGCGAAAATTTTGGCAAATCAGACGCGGGCTTACCGCCTCAGAAATCGGGTTCGGGGGCGGTGTTGCCTATGACGACGACATGGTTTTCATGGTCTCAGGCTTTGGGATCGCAGCGGCGATGCACGCTGCCACCGGTGATGTTCTGTGGCAGGCTGAATTGATGGCGCCGGTGCGCAACCCCCCCACGGCGGCCAATGGAAAAGTGTTTGTGGTCACCACAGCAAATCAGATTGTCGCCTTAAGCCAAGAAACGGGGCAGACCCTATGGTCCCACGAAAGTTTTGAAGAGAATGCCCGATTTTTATCTAATGGCTCCCCCGCCGTTCAAGCGGGGGTGGTGATTGCGCCATTTTCTTCAGGGGAAGTGGTCGCCCTTG
>JBCCMT010000383.1:0-2028 GCA_039026195.1 Pseudomonadota bacterium
AACGCTCAAGTGACCGTGGCCCTTCAAATTAGTCGGGAGCGGGAAGCGTTCACTGAACAAGTGATTGATCCTGAAACCGCTGTGGTCACAAGCCGCACCCGGAATGAAATGACCGAAGCGGAGACCGGTGCCAACGGTGCTGTGACCATTGCCAGTGACTTACCCGATGGGGAGGCGGCGGAAACGGAAACCAATACTGAGCGCAATGAAACCCGGGAAGAGGTGGAATATGCCGTCAGTACCCGCGATCGTACCGTGGAAAAATTACCCGGTGAGATTCAACGCATGACTATTGCGGTTCTCCTCAACCACCTTCCCCCCGTGGAGGGAGAAGAGGAAAGCCGGCCGCGGCCCCCAGAGGAAATCGCCGCGTTACGGGAGTTAATTGAAACCGCCGCGGGCATCGACGAGGCGCGGGGGGACCGGGTGACCTTACAAACCCTGCCCTTTGAAAAACCAGTTCTCTCCATAGAAGAGCCAGCCGCCGCGACCTCCCCCCTATCAGGGATTGAACCGCGCCTTTGGCATATTGGTCAATTGGCCCTTCTCAGCATTGTGGTGATTGTCCTTGGATTGTTCGTGGTCAAACCTATCCTCACTCAATCCCCAACCCAAGATGCCGATAGCGCCACGGCGATAGCTGCCCTGGGGGGGCCTCTCGCCACCACCGCCATTCAAGACCCCGTCACCATGTTGCGGGACGCTTCGAGTAATGAAACCGAAGCTGCCGCCGCTTTACTTAATGCCTGGTTAGAAGAGGAAGAAGCCGCATGACCGAACCTGCTGTTCAAACAAACCCGTCTATCCCCCCTGCCTTACAAACCCTACCCCTCACGTTAAGTGTTCGGGTCGGCACCGCAAAGCGCACAGTGGGGGACTTAATGGCCATGAGTGAGGGCACCCTTGTGGTCCTGAACTCTAAGATTGATGAACCCGTTGAGATTTGTATCGAAGACCGCGTCATCGCCAAGGGCAATCTTGTGGAAGCCGAAGATGGGGAAGGCTTGGCCGTCAAACTTACCGAACTTGTCACCACAGAGGAATAAAGACCCATGCGTCTTTCCCGGCATATTTTCCTGAGCCTGAGCATAAGCACCGCTTGCCTCATCTCCCCTGCCCTTGCGCAAGACACGAGCCAAGCGGTGGAAGCTTTCCTTGAGGGGAGCAATTCCCTAAACCAAGGATTGGTGCCCCTCTTTTTAATGGTGACCGTGCTCAGCCTGGCGCCCGGCATTGCCATGATGGTGACCTGTTTTCCCTTTATGGCCATTGTCTTTTCTTTTTTGCGCCAGGCCATTGGCCTACAGCACGCCCCCCCGGCCATGATGCTGACAAGCCTGGCCCTCTTCCTCACCTTTTTTGTGATGGAGCCGGGGTTTAAAGATGCTTGGGCGTTGGGTATTCAGCCCTATTTAGATGGGCAAATTACAGAAGTTGAAGGCTTCAGCGCCGCCACGGACCCGATCAGAGAGTTTATGCTGACCCGAACCTCCCCCAACACAATTGACCGATTGATGGATGCCGCCAGGGTGGCCCCCCAAACGGGCGAGACCCCCATGAGTGTCCTTATCCCTTCTTTCATGTTGTCAGAAATTACGAGGGCATTTCAAATTGGCTTTGCAATATTTCTTCCCTTTTTGGTCATCGACCTGGTCGTCGCCTCTGTCCTCATGGCCATGGGGATGATGATGGTCCCCCCTGCGGTCGTGGCCCTCCCCTTTAAGCTTGCTTTTTTTGTGATTGCAGATGGGTGGGTCAAACTCACTGAAGCGTTGTTAAGAGGATATTTATCGTGAGTAGTTCTGTCCCCATTCCTTCACGCAGCAACATTCCGGGCCGTCAAGCCACGATGGGGGTGAAAGATTTGCGCCCCAGCGAACGGGTGGCCGTTATTTTGTCTTTACTCGAACCCCATCAAGCCAAAGCCATTGCCGACCAATTGGATGAAGGCGCCATTGACCGGGTGATTAGTGCGTATGAAGATATGCGCACCGTCCCCAAACCGGTGCTGCTGCAGATTATTGCAGG
>JBCCMT010000384.1:0-2016 GCA_039026195.1 Pseudomonadota bacterium
ATGAATTTCAACTTATGGCTGATCTTGATCCTCACACTTCTCCCCTCCCCTTAACGGACAATTTCGGGCGTAACATCACTTATCTTCGCCTGTCCGTAACTGACAGATGTGACTTACGCTGCTCATATTGCATGAGTGAGCACATGTCTTTTTTACCTAAAAAAGAGTTGTTGACCTTAGAAGAGTTAGAGCATGTGTCAGCCGCTTTCATCGCCCGAGGGGTGAAGAAAATTCGGGTCACCGGCGGTGAGCCACTGGTTCGAAAGAATATCTTATCCCTCTTTAAAAATTTGGGCCAATATTTAGGAAAAGGGTTAGATGAACTCACCCTGACCACAAACGGAACGTTATTAAATCAATATGCTGATGACTTAAAAGCGTGTGGTGTGAACCGCATCAATATCTCCCTTGATACAATTGACCCTGATCGTTTCAAATCCATCACCCGGATAGGAAATCTAGATGTTGTTTTAAGGGGGATTGATGCAGCCCTAAACGCAGGTCTTCAGGTGAAAATAAATACTGTCGCCTTAAAAAATGATAATTCCAATGATTTAGTAGATATGATCTCTTGGGTCCACAGCAAGAAGATGGAGATGACACTGATCGAAGTGATGCCCTTAGGGGAAACTGGCGAAGACAGACAAGACCAATTTATACCTCTCTCCGTCATTCGTGATCAGCTGGAAGAAAGGTTTTCAGTTGAAGACATTCATAGGAAAGATGAAAATGCTGGCCCATCACGCTATGTACGCATTAAGGAAACGGGGGGGAAATTAGGATTTATTACACCGCTTACAAATAATTTTTGTGCCAATTGTAATCGCATAAGGGTAACCTGCACAGGCCGCATTTACATGTGCTTAGGCCAGAATGATCATGTGGATTTGCGAGCCGTATTACGGCAAAGTGATGCTCCCCATCTTGCCTTGAACAAGGCTATGGACACAGCTATGTTTCGGAAACCAGAAAAACATGAATTTGTTCAGCAGCACAGGCAAACCCTTCCAAGTTTAGCCCGGCATATGTCTGTAACGGGGGGATGAATGACAGCATATATCTTTTATTTCGGGAAAGTTTCTGCCCTGACGGGTAAAGAGAAAGAACAGATCGATCTACCAGAAACTGTTACAGACATTTCCTCTTTGCGGCAATGGGCCGATTCTCGTTTTCAAGCAGAGGGTGAGTTTTTAAACCCTAAGATACGTATCGCGATCAATGGAAAGATTTTGCCTGATAGCTCTATGCTTGAGCAAATTGACGAAATTGCGTTTCTCCCACCTGTGGGAGGGGGGTAATGATAGATGTTTCAGAATCTAAGATCGACGCTTCCGCCGCCCTTAAAGCCTTTGAAGCTGATTTAAACGGCGCCGGTGCGATCGTCTCATTTACGGGTCGAGTAAGAGAAACATCAAAACAAGAGCGTATAGAGACATTACGACTACAGGCTTATAATCCTATGACAGTGGACGGGATAGCTCAAGCAGTATCAAGGGCAAAGGAACGCTGGTCCCTTATGGATGTGCATATATGCCACCGTATCGGACATATAGCCCCTGGTGAAACCATCGTTTTTGTCGCCACGGCAAGCGCCCATCGCCGAGACGCTTTTGAGGCAGCTGACTACATCATGGATTACCTAAAAACTCAAGCTATCTTTTGGAAACAAGAAATCACCACTTGCGGGCGTCAAACCTGGATCGAACCGCGTGAACAGGATTATGAAGATAACGCAAGATGGGATTGAATAGGAGACATATAAATGTTTGGTATTAATGAAAATCTAGAGTTTATTCCCGTTCATGTGGCCATCCTCGTGGTCAGTGACACACGTACCATGGATACGGACACCTCCGGCAAAACCTTAGGGGACCGTATCACAAACTCTGGCCACAAAGTTTTTGAGCGCCTGATTGTTCCCGATGATAAAGAGGCCATCCGTGAAGCTGTTAAGGGGTGGATTGAAAATTCCACCGTAGACGTTGTGATTAGTACAGGGGGAACAGGTTTAACCGG
>JBCCMT010000385.1:0-1962 GCA_039026195.1 Pseudomonadota bacterium
CGATAGAGTGCAAAAGCCATAAGAAGAATGGAAAAGGTCGACAAGATGTCAGAAAAGCGCTCAAAATCTTCCTCTGCCCCGAAAAAAGACCTGACCGATACGGCCGAAGCCATTGAATTGGCCGCCGCCGAAGAAAGACGGTTAGCGGAGGCAAAGAAATCTCGACGCAAAATCTGGTCTCGCTCCCGCTCCACGGTGATTGCGCGGGTGCTCGAAGCAAAGTCCCGCCAAGGGGGGCAAAAGATCGCCATTATCGAAGCAGAAGGGCGTGAGCTGAGCTATCAAGACGTTGTCCGCGGGGCTTTTGCCTTAGGAAACCATTTTCGCCGGTTCACCAAACGGTCAGAAAATGTGGGCCTGATGATGCCCACCAGTGCCGGTGGACTGATTGCCCTTTTGGGCTTGCATGTGGACGGCCGAGTTCCCGCCATGCTGAATTTTACCGCCGGGGAAAAAGCCTTACTGGCCGCCCTTGAAATGGCTGATATTAAAACCATTCTGACCTCCCGCAAATTTGTAGAGGTGGGCAATCTTGAACCTTTGGTTGACGCCCTGTCGGCCCATGCAGATATTCGGTATCTGGAAGATATCAAAGAAAACTTATCCAAGCGAGATAAGCTGCGTGCCGCCTTAGGGGAGAAATTTCCGCGATTTTTCCGCAGGCCCCTCTCCCCCGATGCTCACGGGGTTATCCTTTTTACATCGGGGACGGAAGGAAAACCAAAAGGCGTTGTTCTCTCTCAACAAAATCTTGTGGCCAATGTCGAACAAATCCGTGAACATGTGGATTTAGAGCCGACAGATATTATCATTAACCCCCTCCCAATCTTTCATTCCTATGGATTAACGGCGGGGTGCTTATTCCCTTTAATCGAGGGGAAGCCGCTGGTGCCCTACCCCTCCCCCCTCCATGTTAAAATCATACCCGAGGTGGTGCGCCGCACCAAAGCCACGGTGATGTTTGCCACGGACACATTTTTGCACCGCTATATGCGGGCGGGAACGGAAGGCAGCCTGAACAGCCTGCGTTATGCCGTCTGCGGCGCAGAAAAGGTCAGAGATGAAACCCGCAACCTAGCCCAACGCAGCTTTGGGTTCAATGTGCTTGAAGGGTATGGCGCCACCGAAGCCGCCCCGGTGGTCGCGGCAAATCAGCCTGGGGACATCCGTGCAGGAACTGTGGGGAAATTTTTACCCGGCATTGAATCCCGCATCGACCCGGTGGAAGGATTAACCGAAGGGGGACGACTTTTCATCCGGGGGCCGAATATCATGCTTGGCTATTTGGACCCCGATCAAAAAGGCGCCCTTCTCCCCCCTAAAGATGGGTGGCACGACACCGGCGATATTGTTCACATTGATGGGGGCGGCTATATCTCTATCCGTGGACGGCAGAAGCGATTTGCAAAAATTGCCGGTGAGATGGTCAGCCTTGCCGTCGTAGAAAATTGCGCCAGTGTGGTGTGGCCAGACCATATTCACGCAGCGGTGATTATGCCCGACCCCAAAAAGGGGGAGCAGATTATTCTCCTCACAGAGCACCCTGACCCTAAGGCTGAAAATCTGCAAGATTGGGCCCGATCCCACGGGGTGCCTGAGCTTGCGGTGCCGCGCCGTGTTTTATCCGTCCCAGATATCCCCCTATTGGGGACGGGGAAGATTGATTATGTTTCCTTAAATGCCAAGGCAGAGGAATTGATCGCGCAGGCGGAAGAAGAAACGCAGAAAGAAAAAGCGTCAGCTTAAAGTCGAAAAACCTAATCAATAGGCCGAAAGACTAGGGTCAGAATAATGCCGCTTATGCCCAACAACATCCATAGGGGGGCATTTAAGAAAAAGTTCGCGATGCCAGCCAAGCCCCCTCCGTCCATGGGCGTGAGCTGAAGGCCAAAGGCAGACAATATTTCTGCGGTGGTCCGCACCACAGGTTCACCGGCCTCAAGGGTTGATATCCCGTCAGCC
>JBCCMT010000386.1:0-1953 GCA_039026195.1 Pseudomonadota bacterium
ATCATCGCCTTTGGCGGCGGTGTTGTGGGCGACTTAGCGGGGTTTTGCGCAGCCACCCTTCGCCGGGGGTGCCAATTCATTCAAATTCCCACCACCATATTAGCACAAGTTGATTCCTCCGTTGGCGGAAAAACAGCAATTAACACAAAAGCTGGGAAAAATTTGGTGGGCGCTTTTCATCAGCCCCGGTTGGTGGTGATTGACACAGCGTTAGTGCGCACCCTTCCCCTTCGGGAAGTCAAAGCGGGCTATGCTGAAATTTTAAAATATGGCCTCCTGGGGGATGCAGATTTCTTCTCTTGGCTAGAAGACCATGGATCATCGGTGATCGACCAAAAAGACCAAGCCCTTTTAAATGCGATCAAAGTCTCATGCGAGGCCAAGGCCGCAACCGTGGCCGCGGATGAACGTGAAACGGGCGCGCGTGCCCTGTTAAATCTTGGCCACACCTTTGGGCACGCATTAGAAGCCGCATCAGGTTATTCGGGGGATCTCCTCCATGGGGAGGCTGTTGCCGCGGGGATGGCGATGGCGTTTCGGTATTCTGCTAGCCATCATCTTTGCAAAGACGATGATGTGGCCCGCGTGGTATCCCACTTAAAGATGGTTGGTCTACCGACAGGGCCTGAAGACATACCTGCGCTGCGCACCACGGCGGATGACCAACTTAGCTTTATGTATCAAGATAAAAAAGTCGAAGCTGGTCAGCTGACCCTCATTCTTACAAAAGGAATTGGGCAGGCTTTTGTCGCCAAAAATGTCCCTAGTGATGATATTCTTTCTTTCCTTCAGCATGAATTTAAAAACGTAAAATCCTCATGACCCTTAGTATTCTTTTCATTTTCGGCTTATTGGCCCTGTCTGGTTTTTTCTCCGGCTCTGAAACGGCCCTAACCGCCACATCCCGCGCCCGGATGCGTACCTTAGAGACGCGGGGGGACAAACGGGCAACCGCGGTTATCAAACTCACCGAAAATCGAGAACGATTGATTGGCGCGATTTTGTTAGGCAATAACCTTGTCAACATTTTGGCCTCCGCCTTAGCCACTAGCCTGATCGCCCAGGCTATCCCTGGTACCGCTGGGGTCGCTATCGCCACCGCGGTGATGACGATCCTGGTCCTCGTTTTTGCCGAAGTGACCCCAAAAACCGCGGCCATTGCACGGCCGGAGGGTTTTGCCATGATCGTTGCGCGACCTATGCAGATTATTGTCCGAATTTTTGCGCCCATTACCATGCTTGTTCAATTCATTGTACGGACCACATTGCGCGGGTTTGGCCTGGATGTATCCAACCAAGATTCCGTTTTATCCGCAACCGACGAGCTTAAAGGTGCGATTGATCTGCACCATGAAGAAGGACAAATGGAAAAAGAGGCACGGGATATTATCCGCGGCGCCTTAGAGCTTGACGACATCACGGTGGAGGAAATCATGCTTCACCGCAAAGCCGTTGAGATGATTGAGAAAACAACACCGCCTCGGCAAATTGTAGAACAAGTCCTGAAATCCAACCATACGCGCATTCCCATTTATGAAGACGACCCTGATAATGTCGTAGGTGTTCTGCACGCAAAAGACCTTTTAAGGGCACTGTGGGCCAATGATAATGACCCAGATAAAATCAATATGTTGGATTTAGCCATGGAGCCTTATTTTGTGCCTGAAGTGACGACCCTTCAGGAACAGCTCGATGCCTTTAAAGCCAACCAACAGCATTTTGCCCTGATTGTGGACGAATATGGCTCCCTCCAAGGTCTTGTCACTCTAGAAGACATCTTGGAAGAAATTGTGGGAGAGATTGAGGATGAATATGACGCCCCCGTCGAAGGCGCACGAAAGCAATCCGATAATAG
Organism: Pseudomonadota bacterium; assembly: GCA_039026195.1. Taxonomy (GTDB): domain Bacteria; phylum Pseudomonadota; class Alphaproteobacteria; order Caulobacterales; family Parvularculaceae; genus Parvularcula. The sequence continues at coordinate 1,856 of JBCCMT010000386.1, forward strand.
CGTCATTGCCGATGGTGATGTCACCATTCGGGATTTAAACCGGATGATGGATTGGCGGCTCCCCGATGAAGAGGCTTTGACCATTGCAGGCCTTGTGA
>JBCCMT010000387.1:0-1944 GCA_039026195.1 Pseudomonadota bacterium
TAAAATTGAAACGCCTGAACTTTTGGACGGATATACTGGGGCACTGCGTTTTTTTTTGGCGTGGGCGCAATTTTGGAAACGTCAATATCGTGACGAAGAACTCAAACGACGCCTGGTAACAGGCCCCCACTCCCCCTCCCCTTATAGAACAAACGGCGTAGTTCGTAATATAGATGAATGGTATGACGCCTTTGATATAACGCCTAAAGATGAACTCTATTTTCCGCCTCAAGAAAGGGTTGAAATATGGTAGCTCTTTTATCTCGCGCTTGAATGACAATTTATTGATTTCATAATATGGTGAAAGTTACCCTTTGACCATCTCATTTAAGCTATCGACAGCACGTCGCTACGACCTATTTGCCAACCCACAATATGCCAAAAGCTAAAAATAAATAGCCATCTTTTATAATCATTAAAATTCTTCTGATCTTCATTATAGCATTTTTACGCTATAGCGCGATACTGTTACCATAAAATACAGAGGATTAAGGGTGTTCGTGAAGGAAGGCCACGAACCTCATCTAACCAAAGAGGGTCATGTCTCTCTATCATCTCTGGGAGAGGCAGTTCATGTCAGCTGGATCAGGTTTCATTACGCAAGATGATCGTGCTTTTCAAAGGCGCGTCCTAAAAGAGTTTATTCAGTTTGCCCCCCTTATGACAGGTCTTATTGTCATTACATGCGCTTTGGGGTTAGGTCTTTCTTTTACCCACCAGCTTTATGTGGCTGTGATGTTCTTTTCTGGTCTCATCGCCTATGCGGGCTGGCGCTACCGCCATATCAAAAAATATCAGCTGGAGAACCTGTCCCCCACAGCTATTTCAGAGATCATCCAATCTCTTAGCCGATATATGGTGGGGATGAGTGCGCTAAGCGCCCTTTTGCTCTTTACCTTGATGGACTATGGAACAAGATCAAGCCTCATCATGATCGGCGCATGGACATGCCTTTACGGCACCTTGATGACGCTCATCGTTTATACGCAAGGCAATTATGCAAAAATAGTTTGGGGGCTAAGCTTTGCGCCACCTATCCTTTTTCTTCTTCAAACAGAGCAGAAAGCGAATTTTTATCTTGCTGGTATTATCACCTTAGCGGCAGGGATAAGCCTTCTTTTGGTTAGAACCTTAAGGCGTATTGTGAACACCCATTATGAGAAAATGGAACAGTACCGGCATGAATCCCGTATGATGGAAACAAGGTTTCAAAATTTCGCAGCATTATCGCAGAAATATTATTTCACCTGTGACGCAAACGGCAATATTGATCATATCAGCAATGAGGTGGCGGACCTCCTCTCCCTCCCCCAAGAGCAGCCACATCATTTGGCCCTTAGGGATATCTTTGGTGAAATTGATCGGTATAGCGAAGACCATTTTGATATTTTAAAATCGTCAATGGGGGCTGGAATTCCCTTTACAGATATTGAGATCTGTGTCCTCCGTGCTGATCAATTACCTCTATATTTAGCCGTAACAGGAATGCCCGTTACGGACCATACAGCATCTATCACCTGTTATGATATATGGATGAAAGATATATCTGAATATAGATATCAACATCTGCAGCTTATTTATACCACCGATCGTCTTAATGATTTTAGCTATCTCACGTCAGAAACCTTGTGGGAAACAGATAAAGACTATGTGTTTCTCCAAAATAATGCTGATACTGAAAATATGATTGACTTTTGTTTCAAAGAGAAGCTAGGGAATCTACATTCTCTAACGAATATTCATTGGGAAGAAAAAGAATTTAAAGAGGCCCGTCGACGCCTATGGTCTACACTAAAGGCTCGCCGTCCCTTTCATCAGTTTTTACTCCCAGGTCAAAATAATCGTGTATTTACCATCAGCGGCATCCCCCTTTATGACGCAGAGGATCGTTTTGACGGATATCGTGGAAGTATTAAAGATATAACAGATGAATATGATGCCAAA
>JBCCMT010000388.1:0-1935 GCA_039026195.1 Pseudomonadota bacterium
AAACCTTGGGATGGTAAAGATTTTGCGACGATGCGATAGGCCATCCCCTCAGGGAGAGAGCTCATTAAAGTATCAATATTATAGTTTAGGCGATCCACATCAATGATCAGGGTAGGGGTCCCAACACCATCGGTTTTCAGTGCATTTTGGAGATTTAAATAATATTCCCCCCGCGGGCCACTCATATCAGATTTGGGTGCCGTAAGGACAACTGCCCCGGCTGTCCCAGCGGCACCAATCAGAAGGTTACGGCGGGTCAGGAGCGCTTTTATTTTTTCACTTTTGGACATGGTTCTCAATTCTCAATAAAGGGCTTATGGCCCTAATGATTAATTTGCGAGTTTGTTCGTCAACCCTTGGCCAGGATACACATTCTCAACGAGTTCACCGTCTCGAACAACGAAAACGCCGTTGACCAACACATGGGGAATACCAATTGAGGTCAATGTTGGCTCGCTAAAGGTGGCTCTGTCAATGACCGTTTCAGGGTCGAAGATGGTGATATCGGCATGGGCGCCTTCTTGGATCCGACCCTTTTTCTCAAAAATTGGCGCAAATTTTTCCATACGCTGTGCGGGCATCAAGGACATTTTGCGAAGCGCCGTCATAAGATCGAGCACTTGATCCTCTCGCACATATTTACCGAGGACGCGGGCAAAAGTCCCTGTGCCGCGAGGGTGTTCCTGACCTGTCCGCCAGGGCATTCCGTCCGATGCGATGGATACCGCCGGGTGGGCCATAGCATAGTTCACAGCATCTTCAGGGATGACATCGAGAATGATCGCGCCGTCGGGCTGTTCTTTGCGCAGCTTATGGAAGGTTTCCTCGGTTAAGCGTTCGCCCGTGTCCGACCAGATGATGTCACTATAATCAGCGTCAAAACGTTTTCTCCAACCTTCACTGAGCATATTTGTACCAATCACATTACCGCCCGCCGTATAGGGATATTGCTCTGCGGTAATGTCTAAGCCCTTTTCTTGGGCCATGCCCACCATATCCACAATAACGGGTGTATCTTTAAGACCCGTTGATACGATGTGTACGATTTGTAGAGGGGCGCCCGTAACGGCTGCATTAGCAATAACTTCTTGGACCACGGCAATTGGTACGCCGGGCGCATCGTCAAGTGGGCGACGTCTGACATGCACAAAGATGGGCGCGCCATATTTCCCGGCCTCTTCAAATATATAGAAGATTTCGTCACGTCCTGCACCGGGGGTATATTCGAGCAAGAGGCCGACCCCTAGGGCGCCATCTTCAACTTCCTTTTCGATCATACCAACCATGGTCGAAATCTGATCTCTGGTGAGGGACTCAAATGTCCCGGCATCAAAGGCGTCGGAAATAGCCTCGTTAGCCGCAAGAACTTCAGGATCGCCATTAACTTCATCAATGAGATCAGTGCAGGTGTAATCAAGCTGTATTTTTGCCCTTAAGCAAACATGATTGACCGTCGCGCCATAATGGATAAGCGACTGTCCTTCGCGCCTGGATAAAAAGCGCTTGATGGGATACGCGCCCGCCTCCATTTCCAAAGCCGTTGTGACGCCGTCTTGCACTTGCAATTGTTGCCCGAAGAGGTGCTGGCCATGGGCCTGCAGATCAATAAACCCAGGCGCTACAACATGACCGGCGGCATCAATTTTGTTTTCCCCCTTAAGGTTCTTCCGGGTAATCGCAGTGATAACACCGTCTTTTATGCCAACATTGCGGATAGCATCTAACCCTGTCTCAGGGTCCATCACACGGCCATTTTCAATGATGAGGTCATAATCTGCTGCGTGAGCGGATATAACAAAATTGGCCTGAAAGATAATCGCTATACCGACGCATAAAGATTTTAATAAATTCGAAGATTTATAGTGCGGTGAAAGGTTTGCTTTAAGATGTTCCGCGTGGAATTTGAAGATCATTTGCTCACCTTTTTGAACGTCG
>JBCCMT010000389.1:0-1925 GCA_039026195.1 Pseudomonadota bacterium
CCAAGCGAAGTTTTCAGCGATCTATACGGATGAAACCGATGGCAGTGCCTTGGTGGATAGTTTGAACCCAAGCGCACGGATACACTCTGCAGACGTTGCCACCGTGACAGAGAGGGAGTTAAATCTCTATTCTTTGACCTTAGATTATGAAGTCAATGACAGTATCGATTTGGTGTCTCTCACCACCTATTCCAGTTTAAAAACCGATGAGGTGGCTGACTTTGACGGCTTAGGGTCTTTCCAAACCCCCCTTACCCCCATTCGGGAAGATGTGCGTGATCAGACGGATTTCCAGCAAGAATTTCGTCTCCTCTTTGATACGGGCCGATTTAGTGGTTTGATTGGCGCGCTTTATGCGGAGCGTACGGCGGACGACCGCTCCGACGTGGTGCAGGTTTTCCCGACCGCGGTTGTGGATGTAGATTTAGCGTCATTAGGTCTGGATACGGTTTATCAACAGGTAACAGCTGGTGCGACCATGGGTGCGGTTTCCATCGGAACCCCAGCTGGGGCGCCAAGACGTTTGTCTGATCCTTTGATTTTTGGACCGTCTTTATCCATTGGCAGTGACTTTGTCTTTCAGCCTGAGTTTGAGACCTTGGCTCTCTTTGGGGAAGTGACGTTTGAAGCCACAGAGAAGCTCGATCTGACCCTTGGTCTTCGGTATGAAGAAGAAGATGCAAGCTATGGCGTGCAGCAGACCAATAGTTTGCTTGAAGCGGATGATCTTTTAGCGGCGAGCACGGGCAATCCTGGCCTTGTGCCCGCCATTGAAGCGGCCACAGCGGCGGAGCTGGCCGGCATTGTGGGGGCCACCCAAGCGGGGCTGATTGCCAATGGCGCTGCGCCCGTGATTGCAAGTTTTTACCCTGACTTTGCGGCGGGCGCGATCCTTGCAGTCTCTGGGCCAAACTTCTTCAATCCCATTGATTTGGATGAAGACCAATCCTTTGAAGCCTTTTTGCCCAAATTTGTTGTTTCTTATGAGGTGAGTGACACCACCAATGTGGCCCTTAGCGCCCAGCGTGCTTACCGCCCCGGGGGGTTAGGGATTAATCCTGTACGCAATAGCATCTATGCATTTGACCCAGAATTTTCCTGGAACTATGAGGCGGCGTTCAGATATCTTTCCGCAGATGGTCGGGTGCGGTTAAACACAAACCTCTTCTTGATCGACTGGACAGATCAGCAGTTAGAGGTGGCATTGTCAGCGACCCCGCAAGACACAGAAGTCGTCAATGTAGGGGAAAGCCAGCTTTATGGGTTAGAGGCACAACTTGATGTTTCTGTCACCGATGAGGTTAATTTGTTCGGGACACTCGGTCTTCTCCATACGGAAATTAGTGAAGATGGTCGCGACGGTGCCCCACTTGAGGGAGATGAATTCCCCTTCGCCCCTGCAGTCACAGCTACGGCTGGATTTAATTATCAGCACCCTTCAGGGTTCAATGCGACCTTTGATGTCAACTATATTGGTGAAAGTGAACCACTCTTGCCCAATGATCAGCAAGTCAATGTGCTGCAGCCTGATTTCACTCTTCTTACGCGCGATTCACAAACAAATGATAGCCGTACCCTGGTGAATTTACGGGTAGGGTATGATATAAATGATCAGACAGAAGTTTTTGCTTACGGCAGTAACTTGTTTGATGAGACATATCTTGCCAATGCGGAAGCCTCTGGGGGGAATGTTGTTCTTGGGGACCCGCGCATTATTGGCGTTGGCTTACGATTTGGAAATTAAGATTGACCACTAAAAAAAGAGGTACCCATGGGAATATTTGGGTACCTCACTCTATCGCGCAGTTAGCTCTAGGATATGGGCTTGCATATATCTTTTTCACTTTATGTGTTCGGTTAAGTGATCTTGTCTCCCATGGCTTCGAGGGCGCCCTTGGGGGGGCAAATAAAAGCGACACCGGCCG
>JBCCMT010000390.1:0-1904 GCA_039026195.1 Pseudomonadota bacterium
CCTCTTTTAAAAGATCGTCTCGCCGGTTTTGATTGTTTGATCGCTAATCGTCACGAGGCGGGGGACCATGTTATTTTAGTGGGCGCCGTGCAGCATTTTGATAGCCGTGACGGACAGCCATTAATTTATGCTGGGCGGCAATATTTGAAGGGGCCGGATATTAAGGATTAAGAGGGTTATGATGACGCATTCAGCCACCCTGCGGCTTCTGTCGCATAATAGCTGATAATCATATCTGTCCCCGCGCGGCGAAAGGCCATCAGCGCTTCAAGCCCGGCGGCCTCCCATTCAAAAGCGCCCGCTTCGCTAGCACATTTCAGCATGGCATATTCGCCCGAAACCTGGAAGGCAGCTACGGGGACGCCAAAGCGCTCTTTCGTTTTCGCAATAATGTCTAAATAGGGCAGGCCAGGTTTGATCATCACCATATCCGCGCCTTCTTCGATATCGAAGGCCACCTCCCGCAAGGCTTCGTTTCTATTGCGGAAATCCATTTGATAGGTGCGCTTATCGCCTTGCAAAACGCCCTTACATCCAATGGCATCACGATAGGGCCCATAATAGGCAGACGCATATTTGACCGCATAGGAAAGCAGCAATTTATGCTGGTAGCCCGCCTTATCTAAACTTGTGCGCAAGAGGCCAATCCGGCCATCCATCATGTCCGAGGGGGCCAGCACATCAAACCCCGCCTCTGCCAGCATGAGCGCCTGGCGTTGAAGGGCCTCAATACTTTCATCATTCAAGATCACGCCGTCTCGTAACAAGCCATCATGACCATGGTCGGTATAGGGGTCGAGGGCCACATCGCCAATCAATCCTATATCAGGCACCTCTTGCTTAATGGCCCGAGCGGCCTTTGCCATCACATTTTCAGGGTCAAAGGCAAGCCGTGCGTCGGCGTACCGGTCATCAATATCCGTATAGGGAAAAAGGGCAAGGGCAGGAATGCCCGCCTCAAATGCTTGCTTCGCGAAGGCCACCGCTTGCGCCACGCTATGTCTTTTAACCCCTGGCATGGCAGAAATCGGCCCCTCCGGATTTTTTTCTTCCCGCAAGATGACAGATTGAACCAAATGGCTCGGTAACAGGCTGGTCTCCGCCACAAGGGAGCGAATCCAAGGGGTCTGGCGATTTCGCCGAAGGCGTGTTGAGGGAAATTGACCTAAAATTTGCATCGATTTTGACCTAAATTATTGCCATTGGGAAGAGGGTTAAGAAAGGATTTCGCTCGCCTTTACGGTCATTTAGCCTTCTTTGGCTATACCCAGACGAGTATTTAATCGACAGTAGGTGAGCCAAACATGCAGGCGGGACTTTCATATTCATCTTTAAACGCGAATGCGGACGAAGATCTTGATGCAGTATATCGGAAATTACTAACGCTGATTGAGCGGTTGCACCGCCAATTGTTGGATGTGATTAAGGATGAGCTTGATCGGACAGGGCAAAAAAACATCAATGCCGTCCAAGCGCTGCTTTTATACAATATTGGCGATTCTGAGCTAACGGCGGGTGAATTGCGCAGTCGGGGCCATTATTTAGGGTCAAATGTCTCCTATAATCTCAAAAAATTAGTGGAAGCTGGCTATATTGCCCATCAACGGTCTGAGGCGGACCGCCGGTCGGTGCGGGTCTCGCTCACGGATAGTGGTCGGGATGTATGCAGCCAGGTGGCGAGCCTGTTTGAACGGCATTTAGGGTCTGTGGAAAAAGTGGGAGATATTGCGGGGGATATGATCCAAACCACCAATGTTACCCTGGAGCGGCTAGAGCGGTTTTGGGGGGACCAAATCCGTTATCAGCTTTAGCCGTCACTATAGAGAAGGGGGCGCATAAAAGATCAAAGAGTGCATATCAGCGGCACTCTTAACTTTTAAGGGGTAAAGTTAGGGCAAATTGAC
>JBCCMT010000391.1:0-1899 GCA_039026195.1 Pseudomonadota bacterium
ACCAGGCCATCTTCTTTTGCAGAACTGGCCCAACTGTCCATACCATACATCAACAGGACAGGGCACGGAATGGTCTGATAAAGGCCTAAATATTCCGATGGCGGTGTGGGGCGTAAAGATTGAAAGGTCAGCAAAGGATCGTGCTTCCAACGATACCCCTCCCCTTCTTGACGCAACGCATGAAAGGCGAGATGGCGCGCTTGATCCTCCCGCAATTGGGGGTGCAAACTGGCCATGCGTGCCACGCCCTCTTCGATCGTTTTAAAAGATCGGGGCTGCCGCTGAAAGCCACCAAGCCGTCGGTCCACCGCCTTTTTCCACCGCTCTTCGATCGGAACATTGATGACTTTGTCAAAGGCGGTTTGCGAAAACCCAAGCCCTTCGATGACAATCAGCCGAGAGATCGCCGCCGGCTGGCTCGCCGTATAGTGAAGGGCAATATTTCCGCCTAAAGAATGGCCAATGATGGCTAAGGGCGTCCCGCAGCCCTGTTGTTTTAAATCCTCAACAATCACGGCCATATCCGCCACAAAGTCAAAAATTTCATATCCGCCGCCGGGCACCCAGTCGCTGTCGCCATGACCCCTTAGGTCCGGCACCGCCAGGCAATAGTCCTGGGCCAGGGCCGCCACCGTCCAATCCCAGCTGCGCCCATGGTCTTTGCCCCCATGTTGTAACAAAATGAGCGGCTTTGTGATCTCTCCCCAAAGAGAATATCGCAAGGTCAGTCCATGGTGAGAAACCTCCCGCTTTTGGTGGGAAATCGCTGCAGGAATAGGGCTTACGTCATGAAATATCATCACTTATTTATGTGGCCTATGTTTGGCCAGGGGTCACGAAATTGTTGCAGTAGCGGTCGCAGCGATCATCAGGTGGATTTTCTGCCGAAGGGCAAAGGCCATAAGGGTTTACACCCATAGGCAGTGGGCCTATGCACAGCTTCATAATATTTTGACGTTGTTTTTCGCGATTGTCATCATATTGAGGTGCGGATTTTGCATATTCGCCCCGGAAAAGGGAAATACGAGGCGGGCCTTCGCTCACCTTATGCCCCAACGACCTGACGCAGTGAAGAAGAAGACGCGACTTAGCCGCCTATGACGTTTGATGATCTTGGTCTTGATCCAAAGCTTTTAGAAGCCATTAAAGAGGCGGGCTATGATACGCCGACGCCCATTCAAGCGGCGGCTATCCCTGAAGCGCTGAAGGCGCGCGACGTGCTGGGCATCGCGCAAACGGGGACGGGGAAGACCGCGTCCTTCGTCCTGCCCATTATTCATCGCCTGGCCAAGGGCCGCGCACGGGCGAGAATGCCCCGCTCCCTCATCTTAGCGCCCACCCGGGAGTTGGCAGCGCAAGTGGCCGAGCAATTCGATAAATATGGCAAGAATCACAAGCTCTCCATGGCGCTCCTCATCGGCGGGGTCTCTTTCGGGGACCAGGACGCCAAGCTGATGCGTGGGGTGGATGTGTTAATCGCTACGCCCGGGCGGCTGCTCGATCATCATGAGCGGGGGAAGCTGCTGCTCACCGGCCTTGAGGTCATGGTGGTGGATGAGGCGGAACGGATGCTCGACATGGGCTTCATCCCGGATATTGAGCGGATCTTTAAGCTCACCCCTTTTACGCGTCAGACCCTGTTTTTCTCCGCCACCATGCCGCCAGAGATCCAGCGCCTCACGAACCAGTTTTTGTCTGCGCCCGCCAAAGTAGAGGTGGCACGCCAGGCCACCACCGCGAAAACCATTACCCAGAAAATTGTGAAACTGCCCGATGGGAATGAGCGGTTGAAGCGCGCGGTGTTGCGGAAGCTGATCACCGACGCGGAGGACCTGAATAACGGCATTATCTTCTGTAACCGGAAGAAAAATGTCGATATCGTGGCGAAGTCTCTTCAGA
>JBCCMT010000392.1:0-1887 GCA_039026195.1 Pseudomonadota bacterium
ACCTCATGTGTCCCATCCGTAGACGCATCATCAACCACCTGAATTTTTGAGATGGAAGGGGATGATTGAAGGACATCCAAAATGGCCCCTATGGTGGGCGCCTCATTATAGGCGGTCACAAGGGCAATAACCGGGAGGGATGGCACGCGATATGATGACATAAACAAAAGGGATAGGAAAAACCTGCCCCCTTCGTCAATTCTTTCATTTCATTGAAAACGGATCTTTCGTTTTGACAGGAGTACCTGAAAAAGTAGCCCTTTTGTCACTTTTCTATGGCTGGTATTTCAAGACCAACTCAGGCAAAGTTATTTATGGTTAAATTATTGGGAGGATAGGATGCAACGTTTTTGGAGCCCCTTTTTCGCTAGTTTATTCTGGGTTTTTCCAGCGTTTGCCTCACCTGACCCTGCCCTTGCCGACGACGCAGACAGCTCAACTTTTGAAGATTTTCGAGAAAGCTTTCGGATTGCTGCCCTCGCCGCGGGGGTCAGCTTAGAAACCTATGACCGCGAAATGGCAACCGTCATCCCTTTGCCCATTGTGGTGAAGCGCAATGACAATCAACCCGAATTTAGCCGCCCCCTATGGGGCTATCTTGATAGCGCTGTTTCTGATCGCCGCATTGCCGATGGCCGTCAATATCAGACCCAAGCGCAAGCGGCCCTTATTGATGCAGAGGAAAAATATGGGGTCAGCCGATATATTTTGGCCGCCATTTGGGGGCTTGAATCCTCTTATGGCAATATTCAAGGCTCCCACGACGTTCTTTCCGCGCTCAGCACCCTCGCCTATCAGGGGCGGCGGCAAAAATATGGCCGGGCACAATTGTTGGGCGCTTTGCAAATTCTCGACCGAGGGTATGCAACCCGGGAGCAATTAAAAGGGTCGTGGGCTGGCGCCATGGGCCAAACGCAATTTATTCCCACCACTTATATTCAGTATGCCATTGATGAAAATGAGGACGGAAAAAGAGATTTATGGTCCGACCATGCGGATATTTTTGCATCGACGGCAAATTATCTTGCACAATCGGGTTATCAACAGGGGACCCCTTGGGGGTTTGAGGTGCTGTTGCCTGAAGGTTTTGATTACGCCTTAGCAGATCTTAAAATGAAAAAAGGGGTGGCAGATTGGCTTTCTTTGGGGCTACAGGCTGCGGATGGCCCCCTTAGCGAAAAAGTAGATTTGAATGCGCGTGCGTCGGTGTTGGTGCCCACCGGGGCAAAGGGCCCAGCCTTTATGGTTTTTGAGAATTATCGGGCCATTCTGAAGTATAACAATTCTACCGCCTATGCTTTGGGGATTGGTATGTTGAGCGAAGCCCTTGCCGGCACATCTGTATCTTTGCAGCAACCTTGGCCGCGGGGGGACCGCCCCCTGTCCCGTGATGAGCGAGAACAGTTGCAGCAAGCATTGCTGGATAAGGGGTATACCCCCGGCCCCATTGATGGGATTATTGGGGCAGGAACAAAAGCTGCCTTACGCGCATGGCAAAGGGATCAAAATATGCCTGCGGATGGATATGCCTCTGCTGTGGTTTTAGATGCTCTCCAAACGGAATGAGTAAGATCAAAACGCCCCAAATTTCCTTTGATGGTAAAGGGCTGACATCAACTGAATTTGATGACATCTATTTTCAACCGGAAAACGGGCTCGCGGAAACCTGCCATGTCTTCCTAGAGGGAAATGACTTATCAAAGAGGTTTTCTGCCTTGCCCCCAGGCGGAAATTTTGTGGTGGGGGAGTTAGGGTTTGGCACGGGGCTCAATTTTCTTGTGGCTGTTGATTTGTTTTTAAAAGCAGCACCGCAAAATACGCATCTTCATTATTGGTCCGTAGAGGGATACCCTTTGTCCCCTGACCATTTAGAAACAGCCTTGACCC
>JBCCMT010000393.1:0-1865 GCA_039026195.1 Pseudomonadota bacterium
GGTCCATCACCGTTTCAAATTGTTCTTCTGAAGTTTCGAGTAAGGGGCTTGTGTGAAAATAGCTATCACAATGGGCAAGCACATGGATTTCTCCATAGGTATCTAAGGCCTCCGCAATAATGTTGTGGACATCTAACTTGTCGTGAAGGTCCCCTTCAATAAAGGTGGCCGTCCCGCCGGCTTCGTTGATTTCCTCCATCAATGCCTTCCCCTTAACGGGGTCATCATCGGTCAAGATCAGATTGTCTTTGGCTTTTGCAAAACGCAACGCCGTGGATCGGCCGACACCTTCCGCTGCCCCGGTAACAATTACTGAACGTACAGCCATGTCGTGCCTCTTTAGGTAGAACTATAAAATAAAAAGCCCCGGTGAAGTACCGAGGCTTCATTGATCAGGTAAAAGTGATCATCAAAAAATACTAGTGGGGATGTCGCTGGGCTTTTAGCGCCATCATTTCATCTTTCATCGCGAGTTTTCGTCGTTTTAAATCTGAAATACGCGTATCATCAGGATGGGGTCGTTGGAGTTCTTCAAGAAGGCGGATATCGAGATCTTTGTGACGTTGACCTAAGCTTGTGATACGAGCGTCAATATTCATGGAAGTCTCCTTTTTTATGTACAATATGTACTAAGTCATCAAACCAAAAGGAGTGACCTCACCATCAAAATGTTAAGAGGACGCCACCTCTTTTGGCCACCTTAATTGAACACCGAACCGTTAGAAGAGTCACGCTAAAAGAGGTTAACAGCACAATTTATTGGCAGTCCCCATGCGCCCCCTATTCTTTAAATAATAACATGAAATGATCATTGTAAATGTCTGAAAATTCTAAATTTATTTCTAACAGGTTAATCGTTGGGGTGAGCGGCGCTTCGGGCAGTCTTTATGCTCAACGCCTGTTGGCACAGCTTCGACATATCGACGCAGAGGCCCATTTGGTGGTCTCTAAATCAGCCCGGCTCACCGCTTCTTACGAACTGCCTGAGGGTGAGAAGTTCGGCCCTGCAGAGGTGGAATATAGCAATAGCGATGTGGGTGCACCTATCGCCTCTGGGTCCTATGAAACTTTAGGGATGGTTGTGGTCCCCTGCTCGGTGCGGACCATGTCCGAAATTGCCAGCGGGGTGACCTCAACATTGCTGACCCGGGCGGCGGATGTGTGCTTGAAGGAGCGTCGCCCCTTGATCCTCATGGTTCGGGAGACCCCTTTTCATTTAGGTCATTTACGCACCATGACGGCCCTTACTGAAATGGGCGCGATTATTGCCCCGCCCCTCCCCGGTCTTTATGCTCAACCGCAGTCAGTGGAAGATATTGTGGACCAGTCGGTCGCGAGGGTTTTAGATTTGGTGGGATTGAAAAGCCCCCTGACAAAACGTTGGGGCGAAGATGTGGGAGGGACACCCTAATGGCCTCCTCTGATGATGCGGCGCTCTCGGTTGAGCCCAACCCGAAGGCAGAAGCCTTTTGGCAATGGTCCCTTGATTTTTATGCCCAAGAAAAAGTCAAAGACGCTCTTCTGATTTTGCAAGACCGCTATGGGTATAATGTCAATTCTGTATTGTGGAGTCTTTGGGCCCCTCAGCAAAATTGGTATTTTGACCAAGCCGAAGCAGAAGAGATCACCTCATCCATCACCCATTTTCACCGCTATAGTGTTGAACGCTTGCGCGAAACTCGCCGTTATCTTACCTCCGCAAAACATCATTTTCCCAAAAATGAAGTGGAAGCGTATCGCAAAGAAGTTTTTGCCCTAGAGCTGAAGGGCGAAAAGCTATTGCAAGCGCGATTAATCACCGCCAGCCTTGATATTTTAGGGCAGAGGACATCTGATAATACGCAACAGGAGGCCGATCCTGAGCA
>JBCCMT010000394.1:0-1862 GCA_039026195.1 Pseudomonadota bacterium
CAGAGCTATATGGGCACATATATGGCCAAGGCTAGTTTTTTGGGCAAAATTTTACCCACAAATGGGGAGAGAATGGACGAGCCCTAAAGAAATAAGGGTCACCCTTGCCAAAAGCGTCGATTGATAATCACCAACATAATCACTAGCTCCAACCGGCCAGCAATCATGCCCATCCCAAAAATAAACCGCAAGGTGTCATCAAAGACCAGAAAGTCTCCCGTCATTTGCGGGGCTAAATCAAGCAGTGGGCCGGTGTTAGAGATTACCGCGACGGCGGCAGCGGCACTCACCTCTAAGGGGTAGCCGTAAAAGGCGGTAATCAACACAAAACTCGCCAAAAGGATGGCAAAGGCAAGGGAGTGGATCCAAATGCCCAGTTCATTTGTTGACGGGGGCTTGCCGAAGACAGCCCCTGGATTGATGAGCTTCCATAATTCCTCGCTGGTGCGCTGAAAAGTGACCAGCCAGCGCAAGAGTTTGATGCCGCCCGCCGTTGAGACCGCCGCCCCCCCAATAATAGCGGTCACCAGAACAGGTGTTAAGGAAGGAGCCTCCCCCAAGGTTTGTCCATTGGTGGATAATAAAGAAATGGCGTTGAACATTTGAGAGAATAAAAGGTCCATGTCCCCTGCGCCTCGGGACATCCAGAAGATAATCGTCACCAGGGGGATCAACATCAAAAAGGCCACGGTTTCTTGGTCGCGCCCGCTACGCATCCGGCCCGATTGCTTCAAGATATAAGAGGCAATGACCACGAAATTAATTGCGCCCAAGGTCATGAGAAGACAGGATATAAAACGTGAGGACAGGCCAAAGGCCTCCATCCCCCCCGCCACGGGGATGAAACCGCCCGATGCCAGAAAAGACAGAGCCATGGTGACCCCCTCCGCCATGGGAACCCCACTGGCGATCAGGGCAACACTCCCCAGGGCAGCGATCAACGCGTAAATCGGTAAAAATGCCCATACCGCCCGGTCAAAGGCCCGCAAATAGGTCCCCCCCTCGCCCCTAGAAAAGGGGGGCACTAAGGGCGCAGATCCCATAAATTCTGGCCTTACAAAAACCGCCGCCGCGGTAGATAAAGAGACGAGGCCCCCCATCCATTGTAGAGAAGCACGGTACAACATATCCGCCTTGGTGGCGCGCGCGGCGGGATCGGATAGCCACCCCCCCCGGGTGGTCAGCGCCGAGACCGCGTCAAACCACGCCGCCCCCACCGTTTCGCCCACAAACCTAAAAGGAATGGCCCCAGAAAGCGGGACGAGGGACCAAAATATTAACAGCGCCAGCATCAGCTCCCGCAAGCCGCCCCGGACGCTTAACTGGCCTTTCATGCCCTGCCCCAAGGCAAGTGAAAGTGCCCCGATTAGGCTGGCCACAATGCCGCCCAGGACAAACCCGCTCACTTGGCTTTCATTTTGGGCCCATGCGGCCATGATGGCAGGCACAATCATAGCCAGCGCAAGAGAAAAATGCGCATAGGCAACAAAACGAGTGATCGGGGCAAGGTTCATGGGAGACGCCTAAAAATACTCCACCGCGACCCGGAACATTTTCTCCACATCCGCCACATGGGCGCGTAACGCTAGCAGGACAATTCTATCTTCAGGTTCAATCACCGTTTGCCCAGTGGGCAAAATCACTTCCGTCCCCCGTAAGATGGCCCCGATGACAACACCGGCGGGTAAATCCACCTCCTCCAAAGGCGTGCCCACAAGGCTGGAAGTTTCAAGAGCGACGGCGTCAATCAGCTCTGCCTCCCCATTCAGGATAGAATAGACTGATTTAATCCGTCCTCGCCTTATTTGTTGTAGAATTGTTGAAATGGTAATGGCACGCGGATCAATAAACCGGTCGATCCC
>JBCCMT010000395.1:0-1857 GCA_039026195.1 Pseudomonadota bacterium
AGAGACGTACCTCAGAGCCCAGAACAATCGTGCCCGACCGTTGGTCCACCACCACCCGCGCAGGTAGATCAGGACGTAAGGTGATCATCTCAATGCTGCTCAACACATGGGCGGGGTTTTGCCCGACGCCAAACCGTAGATAAACCGTCCCCGGATCGGTCATCATGGCCGCGCCATTGCCAAGCCGGGCGTTTAATGCCTCTTCAATCCGAGCGGCTGTTGTAAAGCTCGGGGTTTTGAGGGCCAGATCAACACCGCTTAAGTCGGTAAAATCAAAATCCACTTCCCGCTCGATACGCGCGCCGCTGGAAATAGTGCCCGTGGTGGGCGTGCCTTGGGTAATTTGCGCGGCATCCCCTTCGGCGCGAAAGCCGCTGATCAGCACAGGCCCCTGGGCCACCGCATAGACATCGCCGCTTGCCGCCGTCATGGGCGTCATCACCAACATACCGCCGGTTAAATCTGTGGCATCGCCAACGGAGGCGACCGTCACATCAATAGTCGAGCCCGACCGGGCAAACGCCGGCATCGCCGCGGTCACCACCACAGCGGCGACATTATCGGGCCGAAAATCCTCATCCTGAACATTCACCCCTAACCGCTGAAGCAAACTGGCCAGCGCCTCCTCCGTATAGGGGGAATTTCGAATGGTCTCGCCGGTCCCGTTAAGACCCACCACAAGACCATAACCGATGAGGTCATTGCCCCGCACCCCTTCGACACTCACAAGGTCTTTAAGGCGAATTTCTCCTGCTTGCGCTGTGAAAAAGGGGGAGCTGATCACTAAGCTAAGGAGGAGAAAGAAACGGATCATCGGATGAAATTCACCAGGGTTAAGTTCGCTAATCGCGCTGATACCGTATAGGCCGCTTCGAGTTGGACTTCTAGTCTTTGCACTTCACTTGCCGCTTCATAGGCATCAACCCCTACAAGACGTTCTTCTGTGTTTGCCAGAATATTGTCTTCTGTCTCACCCAATTCAATCGATTGATCCACAAGGTTTTGAAACCGCCCAACGCTTGATTGTAGAACCAAAAGCTCAGCCTCCCCTCTTTCGACTAAGCTGGCAGCATCATTGACCCAAGCGTTATCCACATCATCGGGGGCAAAAATAATCCGGGCCAGTCCCTCAAAAATATCTTTGAAGGCTTGGTTATCCGCTTTGGTTTCATAGCGAACTTCAGCGCCTGTGGGTAGCAAAATTGTTGCAGCCTCCCCATCACCGCCGATGTAAACATCCGTGTCGAACCCACCGCCCGGTGCAAAATACGCAGATAAAGTGGCCCCCACCGTCGCAGAGTCCGTCGCCCCGCCCAAAGCGGTTTCAATACTGGTCAGAAAGCTATCAATATCCGCTAAAGCAGGGGAACCTGTGGCATCACCAGAAAATAGACGTCGCCCTGCATGGGTGGTGTTCAGCGCCGAAATCGTCGAGGCCAAAATCGCCTCCGCACTATTTTGGGTTTGTTTCAGCCCTTGGGGGCCCCCTAGCACAAAGTCTGTACGCGCCTGAATAGAAAACCCGCCCACAACATTTTTTACAGCATTCAGGGAGTTATCAATCTGCGCAAAGCGATTATTCGCAAGGTTAAGCCTTGTGTTCGCGCTTTCAATATCTGCGCGGGCTTTGACCACAAAGTTATATTCCCCCACTTGGGCACCCAAAGCACGGGAGAGATCTGATTTTCGCCCCGTCACCAATTCATTAGAGGCCTTTGCCAAATTGGTTTTGGTGGTCGTGACTGTTCTATCAAACAAATTCGTTTGAAGAATATCTGGAAATCCGCTACTTATCACCATTAGATGACCCTCAATAATTCATTGATAAGGGACCCAACCGTTTGGATCACCCGTGCG
>JBCCMT010000396.1:0-1828 GCA_039026195.1 Pseudomonadota bacterium
CGAAAAGGGTCGGCATCCCCTTGGGCAAATACGAGATAATCCGTCAGTAACCGTTCCATCTCTGCTACATCCGCCTTAAGGTCGGTGATATCCGGTGTATCTGGCTGGAGGGCAAGGTTCAGCTTCATCCGGGTGAGGGGGGTTTTCAGATCATGGCTCACCCCTGCTAACATTTCGGTGCGCTGATCAAGAAACCGCCTAATTCGTGCCCGCATCGCAATAAAAGCATGGCCTGCTTTTCGAACCTCACTGGCGCCGGCGGGCTTGAACCCGCGCACATCTTGCCCACGACCAAAGGCATCGGCAGCGGCGGCAAGGCGTGTGATGGAGCGGACTTGATTCCGCAAAAAGGTAAGGGTGATATACCCGAGGAGGAGGGTGGCCACGATCAGCCAGATCACGAAAAAATGCCCATTCCGGGCCACCACCCGGTCTCGACTGACTTTAAAGGAAAGATAGCCATCCTCTAGTTGAACCCGGGTTTCCACCTCATCGTCAAAGCCGGTGGTATTGTACCAATATGGATAATCTAAAGACCAATCAAGTTCACGATCAATGGTGCGGTTCAGGGCACTAAAAATAGAATCTTCAACCTCTTCGGGGATCATCCCGCCCCCCACATAGCTCATGTCAATTTCAAGTTCTTCTCGCGCTTTTTGGATCAAAAGGGCTTGATCTTGGGGGCTCTTGCTTTCTTCCCATTCAAGGGTGAGGAGGCCAAAATTACTCGCAGTACTTTGGGCTAGGCTTGAGGTCACTTCCTCCCAATGGCGATTGAAAAAAACATAGGTCACCACAGACTGCATAATAAAGATAGGCAGAACAACGATTAAAATCGTGCGCCCGTAAAGGCTTTTTGGCGCAAAACGTTTGAGCATCAGTCCACCACAAGAACATATCCCACCCCGCGGACGGTTTGAAGATAGGTGGGGTTGCGGGGGTCGTCTTCAATTTTACGCCGTAGGCGGGTCACTTGCACGTCAATGGATCGGTCAAAACCACTACCGGTTTGTTCCGCTAAGGTGGCCCGGGTGAAGGAGGCCCCTGGTTTGGCCGTCAGGGTGCGTAATAAGGCAAGCTCCGCCCCGGTAAGGCGCACAGGCTCCCCATGGCGTTTCAGCTCCCCCCGGCGAGGGGAGAAAATATTCGCCCCAAACTGAATGGTTTCTTTTCGTCCGGTATAGTCTCGACGTTGTAAAAGCCGTTCTAATCGCAATAATAATTCACGAGGTTCAAATGGTTTGGGAAGGTAATCATCTGCCCCCGCCTCAAGCCCCTCAATTCGATCCTCCGCTTGGCCCCGGGCGGTGAGGAGAAGGATAGGAATATTAGAGGTCTTCCGAAGGCGGCGGGTCAGGTCGAGGCCGTTCTCCCCCGGCATCATCACATCAACCACCAGGGCATCAAAGGTGAGATTCGCCATAATGTCATCGGCGGCCCCAGCATTTTCTGCGGTGCTGGTCAGAAGATCATTTTCCCGTAAATAGCGCGCGAGAAGACGCCTGATCTTGTCATCATCATCGACAATAAGAATATGGGCCACATCATCACCAACCCCGATTGTGGGGGCGGCCGTTTGGTCTTGGGGGGCGAGGGAAGGGCTTTGGGGGGGGTCCTCTTCAGTCATAAGAGAAGAGGTAACATGGTCATTTCATCTCGCCAACAGGGATGAATGAAAGATGATGTGGGCCTATAGCATTGGACGTGCGTTTATACTCACGTCCTCGCTATCGTCTTTTGATTTCGCATCGCTTTTGCCGAAAATCGCGTACATCCCGGATCAGGGTCCGGGCCATGCTTTTCGGTGCAATACTCAACAAGCCCTAAC
>JBCCMT010000397.1:0-1823 GCA_039026195.1 Pseudomonadota bacterium
AACAGATTTCCCGCCCCGGGCCATCACCTCTTGCATATTAGAGATTGTTTTATCAAATAGGGCATCGGGCGGGGCGATCACAATAACCGGCACATCATCATCGATAAGGGCGATGGGGCCATGTTTCAACTCCCCCGCCGCATAGCCCTCAGCGTGAATATAACTTATTTCTTTGAGCTTCAGCGCCCCCTCCATCGCTAAGGGGAAACTGACCCCGCGCCCTAGATAGAGGACATCACGGGCGGCAGCGATGTCATGAGCGAGATCCTTTATGGCTCCATCCATGGTGAGGGCCTCTGCCACTTGTCTTGGGGTCTCTAACAGGGCCGTGAGCAACTGTTTTTCCTCCCCCGCCGATAAAACCCCGCGCTGGACCCCCGCAGCCACCGCAAGGCAAGCCAGGGTTGCCAACTGGCAGGTAAAGGCTTTGGTGGAGGCGACCCCAATTTCTGGGCCCGCATGGGTGGGGTAGAGGGCATCAGCCTCTCGCGCGATGGTACTTTCAGGCACATTGATAATGGCCCCGATTTTCTGCCCCGCAGCCTTGGCATCTCGCAATGCGGCTAACGTGTCGGCAGTCTCCCCCGATTGTGAAATAAAGAGCGCAGCCCCCCCCTCTCGATAGGGCACTTGGCGATAGCGAAGCTCAGAGGCAATGTCATGTTCCACCGGCAGCTTAGCAAAGGTTTCAAACCAATATTTTGCGATGCAGGCGGCATAATAGGCCGTTCCGCACGCAGATAATGTCAGGGAAGAGATTTGAGCAAAATCAATCCCCCCATCGGGCAACCGCACATGCCCCTCCACCGGGTCAATATAAGCCGATAGGGTATGGCCAATCACCTCAGGCTGTTCATGAATTTCTTTGGCCATGAAATGACGATGCTCGCCTTTATCCACCATGGTGGCCGATGCATCGGAAATCTGCTCTTCACGGCTAACGGATGCATCCGTGCTGTCAAAAATCTCTATACGGTTTCGCTCAATAACAGCCCAGTCCCCATCAGAAAGATAAGTGACTTTGTTTGTAAACGGCGCCAGGGCATAGGCATCAGAGCCGATGAACATCTCTCCTTCCCTATCGCCCTCGCCCCGGCCAATGGCCAAGGGGCTGCCCTGCCGGGCGCCGTAGAGGGTTTCAGGTTCCTCCTCAAACAGGACAGCCAAGGCAAAGGCGCCCTTTAAGTCCTTGAGGGTCAGAGAAAATGCGTTCCTCGGTGCACGTCCTTTTTTTAAGTGAAAGGCCAGTAATTTGGCAATGGTTTCTGTATCGGTTTGGGACTCAAACTCTATCCCATGCTGCGAAAGCTCTTCACGTAACTCTGCGTAATTTTCGATAATCCCATTATGGACAACCGCCACCTTCGCCCCTGAATGGGGGTGGGCATTTGCCGTGCTGGGGGCCCCATGGGTGGCCCAACGGGTATGCCCAATACCGGTGGTACCGGCGAGGGGGTTTCCTGCCAATTCTGTTCTGAGGGCGGATAATTTTCCCACTGCCCGTCGCCGGTCGATGCGGCCATCATGGATGGTGGCAATGCCAGCTGAGTCATAGCCGCGATATTCAAGCCGGGCGAGGCCTTCCAGCAAAGGCGCGCTGACCGAATTTTTTCCAATGATACCGACGATACCGCACATATTTTATATCTTTCGTTCTCTTATGCTCATTCTTAATCGTTGCGTTTGCGGAAACTCTTTGCCCACTCTTTAATTTCTTTTTGGGGGGGGCGCGCCACCGCCAAGGCATCCGCAGAGACATCTTTTGTGACCACCGTGCCGGACCCCACATAGGCCCCCGCCCCAATCGTGACTGGGGCGACGAG
>JBCCMT010000398.1:0-1803 GCA_039026195.1 Pseudomonadota bacterium
GCCCCTTATCTAGAGGGGGGGGAGCGGGTGGCCTATGGCGCCCGAGCCATTACCGAAGGGGGTTTTCAATCTGTCCCGAAGCTGACTTTCCCTGGGGGGGCGCTCATCGGCTGTTCAGCTGGTTTTGTGAATGTTCCGCGCATTAAAGGAAATCATAACGCCATGAAAACGGGAATTATGGCCGCCGAGGTCGCATTTAAGGCCCTGAAAGGTGAAGGAGATATTTCCGACTATCAAACTGCTTATGAGGGGTCTTGGGTGCGGGATGAGCTTTATAAGGTGCGCAATTCAAAGCCCCTTTGGTCAAAATTTGGGACATTTTTCGGTGCCCTTGCGCTCAACGGGATTGAGCTTTCCATCAGTACCCGGCTGGGCGGATGGTCGCCCTTTGGAACATTGTCCCATGGGAAAACTGATGCTGAAAGTACAGAACCTGCAGAACGGCATAAGCCTATTGAATATCCGAAGCCGGACGGTATTTTGACCTTTGATAAGCTGACCAATCTCTCTTTTTCTGCCACCAATCATGAAGAAGATCAGCCAGCGCATTTAAAATTGATTGATCCTGCGGTGCCGGTAATGGTGAACCTCCCCACCTATGCAGGACCATCCCAACGCTATTGCCCTGCAGGGGTTTATGAGTTTATCACCGAAAATGAAGAGACGCGTTTTCAGATCAATGCCCAAAACTGCGTGCACTGTAAGACTTGCGATATTAAAGACCCATCGCAGAATATTGTTTGGACTGTGCCGGAGGGGGCAGGGGGCCCGAACTATCCCAATATGTAAGCTTTGCACTAAAATATGTCCGTGAAGACTATGGGACGGGCACAATAAATGGGAAGTCAATAAGAGCGAGGGATAACAAGTGGTCACTGAAAACCTCGCCTTCATTTTGTTACCCTTGGCCCTCGCCTTTATTATGTTCAGTTTAGGGCTTGGACTGACTATCGCAGATTTTAAGCGGGTTTTTGTCTATCCCAAAGCCTTTGTTGCTGGGCTGACTTGCCAGGTCATATTGCTACCGCTTGTGGCATTCAGTCTCTTACAGTTTGCGGACTTATCACCATCGCTGTCTTTCGGGGTCATGATATTATCCTTTTGCCCCGGCGGGGTTAGCTCAAACATCATGACCAAGCTTGCCGGCGGCGCAGTGGCTTTATCTATTAGTTTGACAGGTGTGGTCAGCCTCCTTTCGGTACTGACTATTCCTTTCTTCATCGGCCTTTTTGCAGTGCATTTTTTGGGGGAGGGCGCCACGGACATTAATGTGACAGGGCTAGGGTTGGCCTTGTTTGTCATGACCGCGGCCCCAGCTGGGTGCGGGGTGACTTTGCGCCACTACTACGCTGACGTTGTTGAGCGAGTGGAGCCTCTTATCACCAAGCTGGCCATGGGGGTCTTTTTTGTCATTGTGCTGTTCAGTATCGCCAGCAATTGGGTATCTCTACAGGAGAGTTTCCTCCAATTGGGGCCATTACTGGTGGGCCTTAATATCTTTTTATTCCTGATGGGGATCATCGTGGCCTGGGCCTTAGGCCTGCCTCAAAAGGAACGCACGGCCATCGCCATTGAAACCGGCATCCAAAACAGTGCCTTGGGGGTGACTGTGGCAACATTGATCGTACCAACAGTAAGCGGCTTGCCCGTGATCAGCCTCCCCGCTGCGGTGTATGGAGTGACCTTTTACTTTGTGGCCGCGCCTTTTATTCTATGGGCAAGGCAGCAATAAGGGAAAACAGCGCTTTACGCCTCAATGGGAAGTTTGTTTTTCGATCCGAGCAATTCTTTTAAGCGGAAAGA
>JBCCMT010000399.1:0-1779 GCA_039026195.1 Pseudomonadota bacterium
CCCCTTCGATGTCAACGAAGTGCTCTACCACTGAGCTATACGCCCGCTTCCAAGATGCGGAATATCCCTCCTACCCCAGGTTAGGCATAAGCTTCAAGTCTTATTTATGGGCTTTTAGACGACGGTGCCCACAAAGAAATGCTGAACAAAACCATAGATATAGGCAACGAAACCGCCGGTGAGAAAACCAACCGCAATTGCGGCGCCATAGGAAACCTCCCGGGACCATTCCACCGCCCCCATCCTGAAGAGCACAATATAGTAAAGAAGAAGCGGGCCCACATGGTGAAATGCAACCGCCCAGACAAGCCCGATCATCCCAAAATATGCATAGGCAAATGGCATGACCGCCAACATCCAAATGCCTCTTAAAATCTCTCCTGCAAATTTGACCTTCGCTAAACTTTTTGCAATGAGAAATTGCTCTGCGGGGAAAACCACAGCCCCGATGAGCGGGCGGATAAACAAGATCGCCGCAAAAACTCCGGCGGGAAGATAGCGATCATCCAATAAGATTTCGATAAAAGGTTCAGCCACCATAATACCGGCGGCACACAGAAAACCAAATAAAGGGCGCATCCGGGCAAGGGGTTTATAATAAGCATCACTGTCGGTGGCGTTATTCCGTAAACGTAAAGACGAGGCAGCGTAATAAATCCGCATATAATAGGTTTTGATCAGCTTATTGCCGATAAGCATAAACCGGATGGCAATGGCGTAACAGCCGGCAAGCACCATGGGCATTTCACGGATGACAAAGAATTTATCGACTTGCGTCACCACAATTGTCAGAAGACTGGTGGCAAATATAAATTTTGAAAACCCCCATAGCTCCTTTAAAACGTCAGGGTCAAAACGAAACCGTCGCCAAGGTTTGTGGTAAAAGACATATGAGGCGACCACCTCAAAAACCGCCCCAATCGCTAACCCATAAACGAGGGCCCAATGGGATTTCAACATCAAAGCCAACAGAATAGTCCCCACCATCTGGGCTGTGTAAGTTCCCAATCCAATAAGGCTATTTCGCCAATCTTGTAATTCCCGAGTGGCCATGGCGGCCCCAAGGGAGCGAAAGCTTTGAAGCAAGAAAATAACCCCTAGAAATTGTAAGGGCCCTTTTAAAAGAGGTTCCTGAAACAAGCTTGCCAGCGGTCCTGCAGTCGTAAAAACGCATGTGGCAAGGATAATCCCTCGGATCACCTCGAAGGTCCAAACCGCATCAAGCTTTTGTGGGCTCTCACTGCCCTGTTGACGGATCACATAAGGTTTCACGCCCAGATCAGAGGCTAAGGCAAGGGAGAATTGCACACTGCCCACCAGCATAATAATGGCAAAGGCCTCAGGATAAAGTATCCGCGAGAGAAGCTGATTGCTGATGAGCTGAAGAAAAGCCCGCCCCGTATGGGTGCCAATAAGCACATTTGTCGAATTCCACCCAATCTGGCGAATACGCGTTACATAATGGGGTAGAGAAAGATGCTCTCTCATTCATGAAGGTCCTCAACCAAGATATTTCGCAAGAACAATATAATTTCTCTTACCATCGCATCGCTTTTGCATGAAAATAGGGGGTGATGTTAAAGCCAATTGATCGTTAAAGCCTTAAGAATATGACGGCAATCAAATATTGACCAAAGAAGCGCCCATAATATGACCATCAGCAAAAGAAAAGGCATCTAAATGGCAGGGATCACCGAATTAAGAGCCCTTTTTTTTGTCTTAGCCATTTTCGGCGCTGTGGTTCTCTTGCGGCCCCGATTGGGAAAAGGTGTCGCCACG
>JBCCMT010000400.1:0-1768 GCA_039026195.1 Pseudomonadota bacterium
ATCAGGATGTTAGAACAGAAAGTTTTCGCACCTATGCTCGGCGAATTTATAATATTGTCGCGTCGGATCGAAATGCAGACCAGTTGGACATTTTTTACGGCTTAGATTTGAATTAAAGCTAGGACAGGGTACGATCTAAAATCGTGCTTTTAACCAACTGACCACGGGATGGTGGGCGTCAGGGGCGGCACTTACAAAACTTGCAGGTTCGTGCACCCCGTAACTGCCCTGCAGCACCCGTGCCGCACCTAGGAGAAGACATTCTTGATCAGACATAGTGTGGTTCGACCCTACCACCTCTACGTCAAACAAAGACCCAAGGTCAGCTTGTAATTTTTCCCTTACCAGCAGGGAAGACGCCAAGGCACCGCTTAGGATCACTCTGGATTCGCCGTGATTGGATGACTTGATGACGTGGGCGATATCTTCAACTATTTCTTCCACACGCGCCTGAACCACTTTTGTGACAAGGTCGGATGTCTCCCACGACGCTGATAATGATCTGTGGACGAGATGTCGGGCCTCTCCACTCGTCTGATCACACATTTTCATCACATCGCCCACCACATGGCGAACCCCGAGGGGAATACTTCCTGCCCCGATTATATGAGCATGGCGGGAGATTGAGATGGTTGTCTCCCCATGGCCAATGTGAATAAGGGCCGCCCCCTCCCCCCGTTGCAGATGACTGGCCGGCAAGGCCGCATGGGGCGTTATCACATCCCTCAAGCTAAGCCCTGCTTCTGTTAGGACAGCTTCTATGGACATCAAAAAGCGCATGGACACGGTCATCACCACTGCCTCCGCCGAGAGAAGGCGGCCAAAACGGCCCACGGGGTCGTCAATACCGCTTACCCCATCAAGGGTGTATCCTGAAGGTTGGCGGTAAAGGACCACCTCCCCCGGATGGTCGGTTTCGGATTTTAAGGCTGTTAACGCGGCCTCTGCATGATGTTGGCCCACGCCGCCATTTACAGGCACCTCAACACTTAAGCATCGGCAGCGGACTTGCCGCGCGGGCAGGATAATAATGGCTTCATCCAGCTTTTCAGGGAGATCCTCCGCAAGCGTTGCAAAGAGCTTAGCTGCATCTTGCGTTAGATTGCCATGGCGGTCTGTGGCCCCTTGGTCTAATGAGATAAAAGGCCCCGTATTCGTCCCTCCACCTTTGCCTTCCCACAAAGGAAGAGCGGCGATATGTGTTTCCCCGATGTGAAAAAGGACCGGCATCAAGCTGCTCTAACGGGATTTGGGTTTATAATAGGCCCATTTTGGGTCACGCAGGTCAATATAATCAAGGCTCTCCGCCAGTTTTCCCGTGCCAGCGCCCAGGGCTTCTAGCCGGTCGAGGGATGCTGCGATCGCTTCCTCTGGCAGTTTTGCGGTGAAATCATTCCGAAACCTTAAATCAAATCGCCTACCATTCCCAACACTGACGATAACGGCAACACGTTCGTAAAGGGCGGGGCGCCGCTGTAGGGACGCCAAGATAACCGTTACCTCATTTGGACTATCCGTCCCGGTCAGGAGGGGAAGTTTCGTGTAATCCACAGGGGAGACTTGTTCCAGCGGTGTTCCCTTTTGGTCAATAAGAAAAAACTGTCCCTGGGCGTCCTGCCACATGGCCTGGGGTTTCCGCTCCCGCACGGAGACATGCACCGTGTTCGGCCATAATTTTTGCACCGCCGCATATTCGACCCATGCCAAATTTTCAATTTTTTGCCGTGCGTCTTGAGCATCCACATTGAGGAGGGAACGGCCTAAAATG
>JBCCMT010000401.1:0-1717 GCA_039026195.1 Pseudomonadota bacterium
GTTCCAGCGAAAGGGGTAGGGATGTCTCATCCATTCCAATGCCATTATCCACCACCCGGATAAGCTGTCGGCCGCCTTCTTCAATGGTTACATCGATCTGGGTGGCGCCCGCATCAAGGGCATTTTCCACAAGCTCTTTAACAGCCGCTGCGGGGCGTTCGATAACCTCACCCGCTGCAATTCGGTTCACAGCAGAGGCAGGAAGCCTGCGAATAAGTGGCCTATTTTGGGGCAAACTGTGTAAATCTTTATTCATATTTCTTATTATATATGTCTCATGAAAATAGGAATATCTGAAGACGGTTAGGATCGGCCATGCGCCACACAGCACTTAAAAAAGAGATAGATGATCAAGGGGATATCGCCCTTACCATTCTTGGGGATTTGACCAGCTCATTTTTAAAGTCTGTGCTTGATTCTAGCCCCGATTGCATCAAAATTATTGGGGTTGATGGCTGCCTTACCTATATGAGTGAGAATGGCCAAGAGATCATGGAAGTTGATGATTTTGCAATGATTTCTGGGCGCCATTGGGCTAGCCTTTGGCCCGATGACAACAGACATCTTATCCCAGATGCGCTTGCGCAGGTCAAACATGGGCGGGCCTGTCGGTTTGAAGCCCATTGCCCCACCGCAAAGGGGCGCGACCGGTGGTGGGACGTCTCCGTCAGTCCTGTCATCGATGAAGAGGGAGAGCTTCAACAAATCCTGTCCATTTCGCGCGATATTACCCAGCGGGTGCGGCATGAACAGGAATTAAAGGATAAAGAGGCTGAACTTGAACGCTTAGCCCGCCGTCAGGCGCAAGAGCTTCGCCAAATGAAGCTAAAGATGCAAGCCATCGCGTCATAAGTCTGTATAGGGTTCATCTTACCCCCCCCCTCACACATCATTTTATCGGCTTTGACTTTTTAAGTGAAGTCCGCTTTGAGCTATGCGGCGTCTTTATCAAAGAGGAAGATGCCATATTTTTTCATTGTTCAGCATTTAGAGTATGAGTAAAACTTGTATGACGTCCTCTCGATCTTTTTTCATTTTAACAGCAGCAGCTATCCTTTTGCCAAATGAAAGTTTTGCGCAAGCCTCTCCATCACACTCTAGCTCTGTCGATGAAATTCAAGTTATTGGCTCATATGCCTCTCTGTTGGGAAAGGAGGCGATTTCCCCGACAGATATTCTTTCGCGGGAGGATTTAGATCGCCTTGGCGCTACTAATTTTGCAGACGTTATCAATACACTGACCATTAACCGCGGTGCTGAGAATAATCCAGATGCCTTTACCCAAAGTGCTACCAGCGGAACAAGTAATATCAATTTGCGGGGGTTGGGCGTGTCCTCTACGCTTGTGTTGTTAAATGGACGGCGCACAACGCAGAGCGCGGCGACCACAAACACAGGCGTTAGTTTTGTGGATCTGAATTCCCTCATACCAGATATTGCAGTGGAAAGAATTGAGATACTGAAAGACGGAGCGTCCCCCCTTTATGGTTCTGATGCTGTGGCAGGGGTGGTTAACTTCGTAACCCGCAAAGGGTTTGAGGGCGTTGATCTCCAGGCAGATTATAAAGCGGTGGATAGTGAGGGGGACAGCCAAGAGGTTAAGCTGCAAGCCCTTTACGGGGTACAGAAGGACCGATTTGACTTGATCCTGGCGGCAGGTTTCTCTGATGTGACGGAGCTTGATACGACGGAACGCCGGTTGTCTGTGTTCGGTCAA
>JBCCMT010000402.1:0-1709 GCA_039026195.1 Pseudomonadota bacterium
ATGATGCGTGATATTTTAAAAACAGTGAGTTACAGTATCATGCATCTCCATAAAGAATCATCAACAGCTAATATAGTGATAATCGTTATTAATATCAACTATCCATATCAAAATATTTGCGGCTATAGGGCTAAAAAGTCTCTTTTTCCCAAGGGCACCCCTGCAGACCGAAGAAGGCCATATGCTGTACTCGTATGAAAATAGAGGTTGGGGAGAATGAAATCTGTAAGATACGCCTTTCGTTGCATCTGCATTTCACCGCCACCGGCCGGAAAGGTCAGCATATCTTCAGGGTCCTTATCTATGGCCGTTATATCAATAGCATCGATGAATGCCCGAATATTGTTGACCCGCGCCTTAAGCGCCGCAAAGCTTGTTTCCGTATCCGGAAAAGACGGCAGCTCTGCCCCGGCTAGCCGCGCCATACCGCGGGCAGGTAACTCTGTCGCAATTTGGACTTGCCGCACCATGGGGAACATATCAGGGGTCAGGCGCCAGTTTAAATAGACCGCTTCCTCCACACCCGTTTCTTGGGCATGGGCGCTGGCTTTATCAAGAATGCCGTCTAAGGCTTTCAACATTTGGTGGATGGCGGTCATCGCGAAATGAGATGGGGAAAAGGACATGGGGTCTCCTAATATTTGACGTTTACACGGATGCCATGGTGGCACAGCCAAATCAGCTTATATAAAAAGAAGATCAGCAGAATAAGGGGCCCCGCACAATGACGAATGATCCGCAGGAGACGAAAAATCAGCGGGGAGAAGACGGTCAAGAGATTGCGTTGGAACCTCGGGCGAAAGCGGGGACAAAGCTTTACTCTCCTTCTGTTGCGCGTAACAAAACCCCCATTTTAGAAATATTTAGGCAGACCATGCCGGAAGATGCGAAGGTGCTTGAAGTCGCCTCTGGCACAGGGGAACACGGGGCTTATCTGACAACCCACCTCCCCCAATTGGCGTGGCAGCCCTCTGACCCAGACCCTGTATCTCGGGCCAGTTTTGCAGCCTGGGCAGAAACCATTGGCGGGGGCCGTATGGCCCCGCCCCTGAACCTTTCCACGATGACGGGGCGTTGGTGGGGAGGGGAGGATCTGGCAAGCGTGAATGCCGTTGTCTCCATCAATATGATCCACATTGCCCCTTGGGCCGCGACAGAAGGGCTCTTTCGTGGTGCAGGCGCGCTTTTGTCGTTTGGAGACAGACTATTTTTATACGGTCCTTTTAAACGACGGGGGCAAACCGCAGACAGCAATTTGCGTTTCGATGTGGACCTGAAACGCCGAGACCCCGCCTGGGGGGTGCGAGATCTCGACGATCATGTTCAACCGTTAGGCGCACGTTTTGCTTTTTACCTCAAAGAGGTGGTGGAGATGCCAGCAAATAATCTATGCGTGATATTTGAAAAGAGCTAAAAAATTAAACCCTTTTCAAAGTGTTTACTGATGAGCGGGGTCCCATTTTTTGAACCAATTCAAAACATGAAACCGCCACCGTGCATGGGCATGAGGGTTAGCAGAAATTTCTGTCCCATGATATGCGTCGGGTACATAGATCAATTCCGTTGGCGCTTTCCCGGCCAGCTTTAGGGCTGTGAAAAATTCATTAGACTGACCTGGCGGTGTGCGCAAATCATCCATCCCAACAATGAACATGGTGGGGGTGGTCACATTCCCTGTATACATGATGGGAGATGACTTTAGCCAACTG
>JBCCMT010000403.1:0-1704 GCA_039026195.1 Pseudomonadota bacterium
CAGCCCGCGCTCTTGCATCGGTGGCGACAACCCCCTCCAGGGTTCAATTTCATCGCATATAAGATGCGCAAGGCGCCTCGTCGGGTCGTCCGGACTTGGCGTATCCACCGGCAAATCCCAAGGGTTGCCTTGTTCTATGGGCAAATGGGGGACCAACGGCCACAGCTCCACACAGCCATAGGCTTTTGGTTTCACACTTTCATGGGTTTGGGTTTCCGCCCCATGAACCCCTTCCCCTGCGGTGCCGTCGAATAAATGATCCACCACGTCAAGAATAGGTTGTGCGGACCGAAAAGAGAGAAAAAGATCCGTTGCCTCAAACTCATTTGGCGCTGCAATCGCTTTGCCCATTTCTTTTTTCTTCGCATCGAAAAGGGAGGCATCTGCCCCTTGAAAAGAATAGATGGACTGTTTTTTGTCCCCCACCACAAAGAAACTTCGATTGCGCTGCTGACCAGAGGCATCTGCAAAAAACTCTTCCCGAAATTTATCGACCACAGACCATTGTAGGGCCCCTGTGTCTTGCGCCTCATCTAATAAAAGATGATCTATCCCCTGATCAAGTTTATAAAGAACCCATGCGCCAGATGTCTCTTCCATTAGGGTGACCACTTTTGCGATCAGATCATCATAGTCTAGGAGCCCATATTGTTCTTTATAGGAAACATATTGCTGATGGATAAAGCGCGCTAAACGGTGAAGATCGCGGGTAGCGATGAAGCGGTCCTGGGCAATCTCAGCCTCAACAACATATGTTAAATCATCGAGTATTCTTTCGCAACCTTCCACATAATCTGGGAGTAGGGCGCGTATTTTGGCATTCGTTTTAAAGGGCTTTGGCCGGGCGCCATCCGCGTTAAGCCAATTATCTGCAAAAATATGGAAATAATCAGCCAACTGTTCATCATCTAGCGTTAAAAGAGTAATGGCGGTTTGGGCGCGGTTTAGATGCTTTCCCTCAAGCTCAGGCAAGGCACGCTCTAATTCTCGCAGAAAAGGCCGGTCAATGCCCTGAAGTGCCGCTTGCCGCCACTCTGCGGGCTCCCCATCAGGCACGCCAAAACGCCCCCGCAATTGATCTTCCCACGCCTCCACCCCGCCGGCCTCTCTTTCTGCCTGCCGGTGAGCGGGGGCAGCACTGAGGAGCTGGCCCAAGGCGCGGTCTCGATGATCCTCCTTTCGCATAGCATTCAGGATCGTTGAAAATAATGACTTTAATTCTTCATCCGTAGACGCTTTTTTCGCAGCCTCCCGAATGAATTGTGCCCGCAAGGCTTGTCCCTCCCCCTCCTCCATCACGGTAAAGCCCGGCAAAATCCCCGCCTCCACCGGGAAGCGCCGCAAAATGCTCTCACAAAAAGAATGGATGGTTTGAATTTTTAGCCCCCCAGGGGTTTCCAACGCTTGCGCGAAAAGACGCCGAACAGCAGCCAACTTTTCTGGCGGCACCTCCCCCACCAGAGGTTCTAAATCTCGGCGCAGAATTTCATCCTCGGCTAAGGCCCACACACTTAACCGCTGATAGAGACGATGTTCCATCTCTGCCGCAGCCGCCTTGGTATAAGTGATACACACAATTTTAGACGGGTCAGCCCCAGATGTGGGGGGAGAGACCTGCCCCATCAAAAGGCGGATCACCCGTTGGGTAAGGACATGGGTTTTCCCCGACCCTGCATTCGCTGATACCCATACGGAGCGATCAGG
>JBCCMT010000404.1:0-1693 GCA_039026195.1 Pseudomonadota bacterium
CCCCACCCGGATTGAGGTCTATGACAACTCCCACATCAGCGGCACAAACGCCATGGGCGGGATGATCGTCGCGACAGAAGAAGGTTTTGCTAAAAATCAGTATCGAAAGTTTAATATTAAAAATAAGGACCTCTCCCCCGGCGATGATTTTGGCATGATGAAAGAAGTTTTAACCCGTAGGTTTACCCGCCTCATCAAAGAAGAAACCGCTGCGTCTGACCATTGGCCCAGCTTGGTGGTGATTGACGGGGGCTTGGGTCAACTGACCGCCGCGAAAGAGGCGATGGAGGATGCAGGCGTTGCCATAGGGCCGGACACAGAAAATGGGGAGATCATGCTTTTATGCGTGGCGAAGGGTCGGAAAGAAGATGAACATGGTACCCGCAAGGCGGACCGCACGGCAAGCGCCACAGGGGAGCAATTCTTCGTTCCCGGCCGAGAGCCCTTCATGCTGCCCCCCCGCAGTCCCGTTCTTTATTATCTTCAGCGGCTGCGGGATGAGGCGCACCGTTTTGCCATCGGCTCCCACCGTGCCCGCCGGTCAAAGGATATCAAAAAGAACCCCCTTGACGGGATTGAAGGGATTGGCGGCCGCCGGAAAAAGGCACTTCTTCACCATTTTGGCTCCGCCAAAGCGGTGGCCCGCGCCAAGGCGGCGGACCTGGCTACAGTAGAGGGGATTTCTGTTCAGTTGGCTGAACGCATTTATGATTATTTTCACGGAGAAAATTAAATCGGCAAAAAGCTCTCGCAGACGTCTCGCCCTAAAATTTTACAGATCCGTAAAGGCACGCTCTAGGGCAAGCAATTGACCCTTTGTATCTCCCTCAACAGATGCGGGGGTGGCGCTGACAAATAAATCTCTGTCCAGACGATTAATCCGCGCATAAAGGGTGTCGGTGTCGGCGATAAGCTCCCGCAAAGTCTCCGGCATTTGCCCTAAATCCCCAAGATGGCGATCATATTTTTCAGCCGGGCCAATGCGATATTTATCTTCTTTCGCCTCGTCCTCTGTCATCTCCCCATCGCGCACCGCACGAAGAACGAGCAACCAAGAGGCAATTTGCATGAGCCGCGTGGTGAGCCGCATGGAAACCCCCGCATAGGTCATGGCCGATTCACGATCTAAAGATTTTGCGGCGGTGCGCCCGCCATTATCAAGATAGGTGGCGGTTTCCTCCACCAATTCCATCCCATGGGCAAAAAGGGTGCTAAAGACTTTTGATTTCACAAAGGGGGATAAGCGGTCTGTGCCTACCTCAATCTTTTGTTGGCTCGTGCCCATGACAACCATATTGAAATTCGACCCTTGTGCGTAATTCATTTTTGTCCCTTACCCTCTAGGGCAAGCCTAGACTACATAAAACCTTTTGATAGGAAAGAGCAATGGCCATGCCAGCAACTGGAGCGGGAGAATTGCCCTCCCTCCAAGTGATGGGGGTAGATGGATGCCCCTCAGGATGGTTTGCGGTGTTTGCCACAAAGCCTGATGGTTGCGAGGGGCAAAATGACTTGTCTCTGTCTTGGGCACTTTGTCCCTCTTTTGAAGAGCTTATGGCCGACCCCCGTGCAAAAGCTGTGAAAAAAGGGGTTGTGGACATACCCATGGGCCTAGGCGACCAAACAGCTCGCCCCTGTGATGCCCTCGCACGAAAAGCCCTTTCCGGCAA
The DNA here is from genome assembly GCA_039026195.1 of Pseudomonadota bacterium. Taxonomy (GTDB): domain Bacteria; phylum Pseudomonadota; class Alphaproteobacteria; order Caulobacterales; family Parvularculaceae; genus Parvularcula. The sequence goes on from JBCCMT010000404.1 coordinate 1,671, forward strand.
AGCCTCTTCTATTTTCACCCCGC
>JBCCMT010000405.1:0-1674 GCA_039026195.1 Pseudomonadota bacterium
GTCCCCTTCCCCCCTTTAACATCAGCCGGCGCATCCTCTGGGGTGAGATACCGCCATCCTTGGAAAGCTCGCCTTGGGATCGGTTCAACGGGAATAAGCTTTCGCGCAAGGTCAATACGGCATTTTTTGGTGCCATCTTCAGCGGTCACCTGGCTCAACCCTGTGATTTTCTGGCGAACAGCAAAATAGCCGCCAATGGTCCAGTAAAGGCTACCCCCGTCAAGCAGCTCATCGGCCCGGCGGGGAAACATCCGCGTGACATGCCATGGCGCGAGGCGATCTCCCCTCGCTTTTGCCCGGGCCACAAGGGTATCTTGCCAACGGGATAAATCCTCAACCGTGGTCGAGCCCACTGAAATTTTCATGAGGTGAAGGGTCAACGCTGATGACGTACCCTCGCCACCTCTAAGGCACGGCGCCGCTTTAACCCATGGCGGGAGGCCCGTTTAACCAACACATAGAGAATAAAATAACAAGCGGCCGCCCCACTGCCTAATAACCAAAGGGGAAGGTCCGCTTGAATTTTGGCCATCACCATGGGGGTTAGGCCCACCCAAGATAGGAGGGTCGGCCAATGAGTATCGATCAGCAAAAGAGCACCGATGGTTGTCATCATCAAGGCCATCATCCCCGCCATGGCGGCGCCAACGGTCACGCCGATATCTTCCCGCTCCTCCGCTTTGGAAACAATCATTTTGCCGGGGTCCCCGGTGAGGGCTTCAGACGCTTGGTATAAGGATTGAAGACGCTGCTCTTTTTCTTCGGCCGTTAATTGACGGCCCCGGTCTCGCCGAAATTCTTTAAGGTCGAAAAGCGGCGCGTTTTTGATTTCTTTTTCGCTTCTAATGGCACCATCACATTCATCTGCAGGCACCACCTCGGAGGTGGGGACCACAAGCTCTGCATCCGTTGGCATGAGAAAAAGCGACTTCTCCGCGGCTCGCCGCCGAACCAACCCGTCAAGCTTCACAAGCTTGCCATCCACCCGCGCGCGGCTCCAACGTTCAAAAGCCTCTGCCGCGCCTAGCTTGTCGCCATCATTCAGCTTGGCCAACACGGTCGACCGTTTGAAATTCTTCTCCCCAATATTGAAAATAAGAGAAACCAAGGCGTCATGCTCATTTTGATTAAGGGGCGCCCGGACAGAATTTTTAATCACCATTTCAATGGGGCGGATATCCTCTTGAAGCAACCGAGAGGCTTCCCGTTCGGTCACCGTCATTGAAGGGGAGGCGGTGGCTTTATGCCCATATCCCACCGTCCAACTTGCCTCAGCAGGGGACGCATCAGCGCTGTGGGTCCGCTCTGATTGGGCGGACAACCGCAACCCCTCATAAGCTTTGATGAGATTGAGCCCTGTTTCCCCAGTATTCATACCCGCACCGTTTGATCAAAACTTTTCGCCCTAAACCCAGCTTGAAGGGCCATAAATGATGTCCCAAATCAAAACAGGTTTCGCGCTTGCACCTTCCTTAAGGTTAATCATTACCACAGCTCAGGGATGTTGAATAGCCGGGCATGGACCTAATCTTAACAGTTATACAGCCCTGACAGATATGTCCCTTTTTGAAAACAAGCCTTACGGGCAAGGCAGCGTCGGTATTAACCATAACCTACCTAACCACTTGATTTTTATGATTTTTAGATGTCAAAATCCTTAAGAATGGCACGGTA
>JBCCMT010000406.1:0-1649 GCA_039026195.1 Pseudomonadota bacterium
AAATCTAGGCCGTGACGGCAGTCGCACCCCCATGCCATGGCAACATGCAACGCCCCATGGGGGGTTTTCCATGGTCCCGCCTTGGCTGCCCGTTCCAGAAAGCCATCGCATGCTCGCTGTTGACCGGCAAGAGGCGGATGATGGCTCTCTTCTTCAGCACACACGGAAAATGATTGCGCTAAGGCAAGGCTCCAGTGCCCTTCGTTTGGGCAGTATAGACTTTATTGAGACCCCAGACCCTGTGATTGGGTTTTGGCGTATTGACCAAAGCGAAGCGGTTTTATGCCTGTTTAATTTAGGTGAAAAGCCCATGGAAATTGACCTGCCCCCAGGCTTGACGCCTCTCGATATTGGGCTTCGTTATGCGGTCAAGGATAATCAATTATGTCTGCCTTCCTTTGGAGGAATAATATTGAGCAAAGTGGAATAGGCTTATAAATTAAGGCCTTAATTCATATCCTTACGTTGTTTCTTGACAAAAACGATGCCGAAGCATATATTTCTTATGAAATTAAATTAAAGATTTATTTCATATGTTGACCATTGAAACCATCGAAACGAAAAGCGCTTCGGACTTAAATAAGCGGGCCCATGTTCTTACGAAAGCAACATTGCGGACGGCGGATGCGCTGGCGCTAAAAAATACAGAGCTTGCTAAAATTATTGGCGTTTCTGCCCCCACGGTAACGCGGCTACGCAATCAGGGCCATCTGCTGTCGCCAACGGATAAATCTTTTGAATTGGCGGCGCTTTTGGTGCGGCTCTATCGGGGACTCTCCCCCATTCTTGGAGGAGATGATTTGGCGGCGCGAAGTTGGCTTCGCAGCGAAAATATAGCCTTGAATGGTCGACCCATTGATTTGATCACTTCCGTTTCCGGACTAACAGATACCTTAAGATATGTGGACGCCCGACGCGCTGCGATCTAAGGCGCATCCCTTTGCTCAAAATATTTGGCGGATGGTAGAGCTTCAAAGCCAAGCTTTGACCATGCGCTTGACGGATAGCTATGCTGAGCAAGAGCTGCTGGAAGATATTTTAGAGGAAACCAAACCTTCTTTTCCCTCCGAATGCGATGGGTTGCATTATCTATTAAAAACACCGTTTCGGTATGAGCCTTATAGAGTGGGCAGTCGTTTTCGGCGCGCGGGCCAGCGGGAGGGGGTTTTTTATGGGGCGTTGAAAGAAGAAACAGCAGTGGCGGAAGCTTCTTTTTACACGCTTCTCTTTTTCTTAGAGGCCCCAAACGCACAATTACCCCAAAAAAATATAGATTATACGGCTTTTCAAGTGTCTTGCGAAACAACGATGGCCATTGACCTTTCTCACCCTCCCTTTGATGAGAAGAAACCTCAGTGGACAGATCCAACGGATTATACTCATTGTCAGGACTTTGCCGATATCGCGCGTCAGGCAAAGATTGAGCTGATCATCTATGAAGCGGTCCGTACTCCTACGGTGGAAAGCAATATTGCCCTTCTTTCCCCTCTTGCTTTTAAACGTAAACAACCGCTTACAGTTTCGTCTCGTACCTGGAGTTTACACGTAACTAGGGAAGAGGTAAGAGCCTTTCGCCATTTTCCGCGCCATCACCTCACCTTTGCAAAAGAGATATGGAAAAACGATCACCGCCTGCAGCATGTAGAATA
>JBCCMT010000407.1:0-1630 GCA_039026195.1 Pseudomonadota bacterium
ATTGGCCGCCCGCAGAAATTTTTTGACGGCCTTAAACAAGCGGGCATGGTGGTTGAACAAGCGATTTCTTTCCCAGATCATCACCCCTTTCACCCTCGCGAAATTGAACGATTAAAGAGAGAAGCACGCCGGAACAATGCATTGTTGGTTACAACAATGAAAGACTATATGCGCCTCTCCGCCAATGAGCGCCAGGGCATTCTGCCGATCCCCGCGACACTCCACCTTGAAAATGCAAGCAAACTCGATACATTGCTTCGTCCGTTGATAGATAGATCCTAGGGCTTATTTTATGTCTGAATCCATTCCCTCCCCCCGATGGGATCATGAGATCACCCTCCCCGCGCCTCGACAGAACCGTGATGTGACCTTCAGCCATCGGATTGAATCGCTGGTCATGAAGGGGCTTATGTCTTTGTTCCGGTCACAGCCCATTGAAAAAGCCTCCGCGCGCATGGCGGGGTTTATGAATATATTAGGGCCCATGCTTTTTCCTATCCACCGCCGGGGGCATCAAAATTTACAGCTTATCTATCCTGATATGACGGCGGCGGAGCGATCTGCTATCTTACGCGGCGCTTGGAAAAATTTAGGGGCAACGGTGGCAGAATTTGCCCATCTGGATAAGCTTTACGACCGTGTCACACTGCATGGAGAGGAACATCTTACCCCCCTGATAGAAACGGGACAGCGGGCCATCTTTGTGTCCGGTCATTTTGCCAATTGGGAAGCGATGGCCATCACGCTTTACCAAAAAGAATTAAAATATGCGGTTGTTTATCGCGCTGCAAATAATCCTTTGGTGGATGCGGAGATTATTGAACGCCGCGGCGATGTCATGTCCCGGCGTCAAATTCCAAAGGGCCCTTCAGGCGCCCGGGATTTGATCAAAGTCCTAAAGGAAAATCTTTCCATTTGTATGCTGGTGGATCAAAAGCTGAATGATGGTATCTCTGTTCCCTTTTTAGGTCATGAGGCGATGACGGCGCCGGCCACAGCGCGGCTGGCTTTAAAAGAAAATCTTCCTATTATCCCTATCCAAATTGTTCGGAAGCCAGATGCCTATTTTGACATGACCCTTCACCCCCCCCTTGAGGTTGTGAAAAGTGGGGACATAAAAAAAGACGTTGAAACCGCCACCGCCATGATTAATGAAAAGCTTGGCGAGTTTATTTTGAACCGCCCCGACCAATGGTTGTTATTTCACCGCCGCTGGCCACGTAGATTGACAGGGTAACCAATTACACTGCGGGCATAAGCTCAAGAGATTTTGTCTCTTTAATCCACCCGCCCCCAAGCACGCGGTCATCCTCTTCGTCTGTGGTGTAGAAAACGCAAGCCTGACCAGGGGCAACCCCCTCTTGCGGGTCTTCAAGCGTGACCCAGATATCGCCGTCTCGGACAAATAGCTGTGCAAGCTCAGACGGTTTGGTCGATCTGACTTTTACCATCACTTTTTGGGGGCTGTCTGTGATGGGGGTTTTGCCAAACCAATTCACATCCCCTTCCAGACGAATTTGATGCACTAAGAGGGCATCCCGAGGGCCGACCACCACTTCTCTTCTGTCAGCCTTTAAGGCAACCACATAAAGAGGGTCCCCCCCCCCAATACCAAGGCCCCGGCGTTGAC
>JBCCMT010000408.1:0-1611 GCA_039026195.1 Pseudomonadota bacterium
AGAGACCCGTTTTATAACCAGAATCCTGTAGAAACTCTGCGAGTGTTAGATCATCTGGGTTCAAGCCTGCTAAACTATTTGGTTTAAAAACACCTATTATACCTGATCGCAAGGGATGTTTCCCCGTTAAGAGAGCCGCTCGCGAAGGGGAACAAATTGATGAGGCCGCATAGAAGTTTGTGAATTTAATACCGTCTTTTGCTAATTGATCAAAGTTCGGTGTGGCGACTTTATCATTTCCATATGCCCCAATATCACCATACCCCATATCGTCTGCCAAAATGATCAGAATATTTGGCTTCGGTCTGACCTCTGCATAGGCACTTGGGAACAGTGCCAAGATAAACGCAAAAAGCAGAATATTCTTTATGATATGTTTCGGGGTAAAAAAATGCATTTTCAACACAACTCTTGCCACAGGATATTACGGCTTAAATGCAATATTTGTGTCATAGGCAAGGCGAAAACCGATATGCGATGCGCTTGACTCTACATCATTTAGACTTTTTGCAGCTGGTCGATAGCGCCGACAATAATTTTCTGCGCATAAATAGCTCCCGCCCTTGATCATATATTGAGCATTTTCTTGATCCGTCGGCATGTTTGCAGCAGAGGCAAAGGGGGTTGAGGTCATTTCCCAGACATTGCCAATCATATCATAAAGGCCGAATTGATTTGGCGCAAAACATCCCACAGGGGAAATTCCAAAAAAACCATCTTCCATACTGTTCAAAATAGGGAATACACCCTGCCATATATTTGCCTCTGTGGGCGGGTCACCTGGGCCAGGTTGGTTCGCCGAAAGGGCTGCGTATTCCCACTCCTCCTCCGTCGGGAGACGCCCGCCTTTCCATTCCGCATAGGCTAACATATCTTTATACGTTAAATGTACAACAGGGGCGTTATCAAGGCTATTCGTACCGCTCGGGCCATAGGGTTTTTTCCAATTGGCCCCGGGGATATATTGCCACCAATCCAAATAGTTGTTTGTTGCGTTAGCCGGCTTAACAAACACATTCGATCCAGCCTCACGGGGGTATGAACTGATCATGTCATCACCCCCCTCAGCGGTTGAGATGTCTCCATCACGCTCGGCGGCTGTAATATATCCAGTCTTCTTCGCAAATTCGGAAAATTGTTGATTTGTCACCTCATGGTTATCAAGAAAAAATTCATTCACATGAACTTTTCGTACCGGTCCTTCATCAGGATAAAATCGATCATCCCCCATGAGAAAATCTCCAGACGGAATATATACTCTTTTGGATACGAGCGGGCCGCATTCTGGAGGTAAGGTCAGGGTTTCTGACTGACCACAGCTTACAGTAAGTACGCAACTTACAAGAGCAAAAATGACCTGGCGATAAAACATGGGTAAACCTATTATGCCATAATGCTTATCTTATAGGCGCTTACATCATCTCTTTGAGTTGCAATCGACGTCTGTGCAAAATGGGCTCTGTATAACCGCTAGGTTGATTTTTGCCGTCAAACACAAGCTCACGCGCAGCTTGGTAGGCAATATTCTTATCAAGATCCTCACTCATGGGGGTGTAAGCTGGATCGTCTTTGTTTTGGTCATCAACGACCTTCGCCATCCGGGCGAAGGTC
>JBCCMT010000409.1:0-1601 GCA_039026195.1 Pseudomonadota bacterium
ATGGGTCCCAGGGGGTGGTGATCAAGAGCCCTTTGCCGAATAGTCTAAGATGACAGCGGGACATGTGGGTAGGTGTTGATGCGTGGTGCAGAACCCTCTACGTTTTTAGTCAATTAAGAAATTTTTTGGAGAAATGCCTGTGAAAATCCTTGTGCCGGTCAAGCGCGTTGTGGACTATAATGTGAAGGTTCGCGTGAATGCGGACCAAAGCGATGTTGACCTCGCCAATGTCAAAATGTCCATGAACCCCTTTGACGAAATCGCTGTGGAAGAGGCTATCCGCCTCAAAGAAGCAGGGACAGCGGAAGAAGTGGTCATTGTCTCCATCGGCCCGGAAAAAGCGCAAGATCAAATCCGTCAGGGGTTGGCCATGGGCGCAGATCGGGGGTTATTGATCACCACCGATGAGAAGCTTGAAAGCCTTGCGGTCGCAAAACTTTTAAAAGCGGTGTGTGAGGAGGAAAATCCAGATATTGTCCTTATGGGGAAACAAGCCATTGATGATGATCGGAGCCAAACGGGTCAAATGCTCGGCGCGCTGATGGGATGGCCTCAAGGCACTTTCGCTTCTGAGGTGAAAAAGGATGGGGATAAACTTCATGTCACCCGCGAAATTGATGGCGGCCTACAAACCTTATCCTTAAATCTCCCAGCGATTGTCACGGCGGATTTGCGACTGAACGAGCCGCGCTATGCCTCCTTGCCGAATATTATGAAGGCGAAGAAAAAGCCGCTAGAAAAGAAAGCCGCGAGTGACTACGGCGTTGATATCGCCTCTCGGTTGAAGGTTCTTAAGGTTGAAGAGCCCCCCGCCCGCGAAGCCGGTATCAAAGTGGAAAGTGTCGATCAATTGGTGGACAAACTTAAAAACGAAGCAGGAGTTATTTAATCATGGCCATATTAGTCATTGCTGATCACGATAACGAAAGCCTTTTTGATGCCACGGCCAAAACGGTCACTGCAGCTGCACAAATGGGCGGCGATGTTGATATTCTTGTGGCGGGGGAAGGCGCGCAAAGCGTTGCAGAGGCGGCCTCAAAAATCTCTGGCGTTCGCAAAGTGTTGCACGCGGATGACCCCCACTATGCAAAACAGCTAGCCGAGCCCATGGCGAAGCTGATCGTCAGTCAAGCGGACCCTTATGACGCCCTTGTGACCCCGGCCGGGACGAACGGCAGAAATTATATGCCCCGTGTCGCTGCCCTTTTGGATGTGATGCAAATTTCCGCCATCACAGGGGTGCAAAGCGCTGATACATTCGTGCGCCCCATTTACGCGGGCAATGCGATGGCCACCGTGCAATCAAGTGACCCCAAAAAAGTCATCACTGTCCAGCCCACAGCCTTTGATGCGCCCGGCATGGAGGGGAACGCCGCTGTGGAGACCATCGGGGCCGCTGAATTCCCAGGCATATCCGAATTTGTGGCAGAAGAATTAACCCAGTCGGACCGACCTGAACTTTCGGGGGCAAAAATTGTAATCTCTGGCGGTCGTGCCCTTGAATCGACAGAAAATTTTGAGAAATATATTTATCCGGTGGCCAATAAATTGGGGGCAGCCATTGGCGCCTCTCGCGCAGCGGTGGATGCAGGATATCAGCC
>JBCCMT010000410.1:0-1598 GCA_039026195.1 Pseudomonadota bacterium
CATCATTCTTCTCAAGACGGAATAGTTTTGTGATGAGGGAGCCTAAGCTATCCTTTGCCGTCGCATTGCCAAAAATAACGCTTAATCGGGGGTCTGCCACTGCGGCCATCATCCGTGTTCGCAGACGTTGATAGGCCGCGCTTGGCCGGGTTTCATCACTATGGGTTGATTTTTCCAAATGCCCGATCAAATCCATGATCCGATAAGGAATAGGTGTATCCACCGAAACCATATTTGTGACAGAAAACTGATCCTCATGGGGACGCGTTGCGCGGGCGGCAAAGCGAAGGCGCGCCGCCGGGATGGCCTCCTCCAAAATAGATCGTTCATCCTTATCGAGCTCCCCCCCATTGCGCGATAGGACCCAGACCATTTCCTCAAAGGACAAAAGCCAATGGGGAAAAAGCCCCGGTAACGGGGATATGGTAATGGCTGCCTTCCCAAAGGACGCCCCATACTCGTTATAAGGATCAATCAATAAACTTGTGACTGGATGACGATGACGGAGTAAAGCCCGCACGAGAGACGCTAGAGTAGAGCTTTTCCCTGCGCCTGATGTTCCTAAGATCGCAAGGCCGCCCTTTAAAAGCTCTTCAGGGTCAATGGTCGCTAAGACCCTATCGGCACCTATCACTTTTCCAATGGGATAAGCTGTTTTATCACCATTTCGAAAGAGAAGTTGAAGATCAGAAAGTGCAGCCTTATAGACCCCATCCCCTAAAGACGGCGCCAGGGGGATATTTCGATGAAAACTTGGTGTATCTGCATCTATTGTCAGGGTCCCTGTTAATTCAACCTGGACAAGCCAGAGATCTTCATCATGACCTTCTAACCCCGGAGCTGGGACATTCATCCCCGAAATCACGCCTACGGCGCAACTCTCATGCCCTTTGATAATGAGGACATCGCCCAGATGAAGGGCGGACCTTGCTTCCTCACTATTTTCCACCATGGCGAGAATGTCGCGACCTGAATTCGCAATCACCCGCCCTACCCGTAATCGTCCGCCGACGATGCTTGCCTCCACCCCGTTAGGGGGCCATAGCCCGTCCTCTTTTAAGGCTGGCGTATTCATCATGACGCGAGGCGCTCAAATGTTTGTTGATGGCCCTCTTGTGCAATGGGAAGGGCAAAACGAATAAGGGTCCGCTCATCGGACAGGGGTTTGATGTTAAACTTGCCACTGTTAAGCTCAATGTAGCTTTTCGCGATGGGCAACCCTAAGCGATGTTTATGAAATTGACGATCAAGCCCCTCATGTACTCGCTCAAAAATACGTAAAGCTGCGGAGATTTCAGACATGGGGTGCTGGGCCCCATTGGCTTCAACCGCCACATATATATAACTACTGCCTTGGGCACTTAGCCCGGGGCGAATAGAGATTTTTAAAACAACTTCCTCCGCCCTTTGATCTTCTGCGCCCCGTAAAAAATGCACTAAATGTTTAAGGGCGATGGCAATTTTATCGGGGTCCGCATCTACAGGGGGAATATCTTTAGGCGCATCCAGAATAATGGTGACATCGTCCTTAAACATTTAGTGCATTTTTTACGGGGCGCAGAAGATCAAAGGGCGGAGGAAGTGGTTTTAAAAATCTC
>JBCCMT010000411.1:0-1594 GCA_039026195.1 Pseudomonadota bacterium
AAGACCATACCTACATGCGGTCAGGCACCTCAATGCCAAGGATGTCTAACACCGCGATCAACTGATCATAGGTTATCTTCGCAAGCCGCAATCGCGATTGACGTAAGCTTGCATTCGCCTCATCACCAATCCGACATTGGGCATAGAATTTTGAAAAACTCTGCCCTAACCGATAAGCATGATCACATAAGATATGGGGCAAGCGTTTTTCGTAAGCAGACTTCACCGCTTCAGGATAAGCGGCAAGCGCCAGCGCCAGCTCTTTTTCCTCTTGGGCCTCTAACAAAAAGGGATGCCCTTCCCCATCTTCTCCTGCCTTTGTTAAAACGGATTTAATCCGTACAGTCGCATAAAGAAGGTAAGGACCTGTTTTCCCTTCAAAGGTCACAAATTTTTCAGGATCGAAAATATAGTCCGACATCCGCGGATTAGACAGGTCTGCGAATTTGAGGGCGGCGATCCCTACCCGCTTGGCAATCTCAGCCTGCTCTTCAGGGGAATAGTCCTTGACCATGCCCCCTTGGGCCAATCGCTCCGTAGCTTCTCTGACCACCATATCGATCAAATCGCGCAGGCGGAGAACACCCCCCTCCCGCGTTTTAAAGGGCTTCCCATCCTTGCCATTCATGGTGCCAAAGCCGGTATGTTCGAGTTGGCTTTCTTTTATGAGGCCTGCTAAATCCGCCGCCCGGAAGACTTGTTCAAAGTGCTGGCCTTGGCGTTGGTCGACCACATAAATAATACGGTCCACATTAAAATCCTGAACCCGCTCTAAAATCGTGGCGAGGTCCGTCGATCCGTAGCCCACAGAGCCATTGGATTTAATTACCATCAAGGGCGGCATCTCTTTTTTATCACTCTCCCGCGCGACCATCACTACCTGGGCCCCGTCACTTTCTTCGAGCAAATGATCCGCTTTCAGCTTTTCCACCAAAGGGGGAATGAAGGGGTCTGCATCTGCCTCCCCCTTCCATAGATCAAAGCTCACCCCCAACTCAGCATAGTCTTTCTCTAATGCCGCTTTCGAAACGTCGATAAAATGTTGCCAGAGGGCGCGATAGCCAGGGCGACCGGCCTGCAATTCGGCTGTGGCGGTCTGTGCCGCTTTCATCCGCCCCTCATCTTCCTTACACGCCGTAGACGCGAGGGGGTAAATCCGGGCCAACTCCTCCACCGTCACAGGGCTCACCTCCGGGTAAGGGCCGGAGGCATTCTCATCAAAATATGGAAGATCTGGCTGCTCAATCGCCACTTGGCTGATAAGCTGCCCCATTTGCAGACCCCAGTCGCCTAAATGGATATCCCCTAGAACATCATCGCCCACCACCCGAAAGAGCCGCTTCATCGCCTCCCCAATAATTGCCGACCGCAAATGCCCCACATGCAGGGGTTTGGCCACATTAGGGCCCCCATAATCGATCATCACTTTTTCAGGGTCAGGACGATGCCACGCACCTTGACGGGGGTCCTCAGCCATATCTGTCAATATGTTCACCAGGACTTCGTTAGTGACCGTCAGATTTAAAAAACCGGGGCCCGCCAAGGAAATATCTGAGAAAACATCCCCCTCTCTTAACCGCGTTGCCACCGCCTC
>JBCCMT010000412.1:0-1590 GCA_039026195.1 Pseudomonadota bacterium
GTATGGGCTTTCACAACATCCGCTCTCGTTGCTTTTCCTTTTGACAGCACGTTATTTATTTCACGATCCAAAGCCGTCTTACGGTGGTACGCCCCAAAGGTCCATTTATAGTCAGCGAGAGACCAACCCGGCGCAATTTGGTTATTCCAAGAGGAGATGATGCCCCCTTCCGGATTAATCACCACAGGGTGACGTTCATAGGGCAGCCGATCGAAAGTGCGGGTTTCCGGGTCAAAGCCTTTCCAGTCCCAATTTCCGTCCCCCCAAACGGGAAAATCCCCTGTCACGCCCTCTGCCCGCTGGGGCACCACGCCTGCGTGGGCAAAGGCAATCGCGTCTTTTGTAATGAAATGAAGGACGAGTTCTGTTTGAATAAACTCAACCGCAGCCACAAGATCTTCAGGTGTTTTTGTGGCCGATGGGGTGGCAAGGCGGGCATATCCGATAAGAGAGCCCATCTCGTCAAACCATGTGACCCGCGCTTGGGTGAGAGCCACAGGCACGCCTTTCACCGTCGCACGCCCCATGACAGGACCATAGACAGACCGCATAGAACGGAAGGTCAGTTGCTCATCACTTCCGGCAACGTTACGTGTACGCTCAACAATGTCGAAGGGTAAACACTCATCCTTATAAAGATAGTGTGTAACATCGTTAGCGGCATCCTCTCCCCCTGGGGAGCAGAGCTTCACTGCGAAAACATCCGCCCCATCTGGGAATTGTGAGGTAAGAGAGACCGCAAAATTCTCGCCCCGCCCACCGTTAAAGGGGTAAGGCCCCCCTAATTCTGCAATGCCGTGGGCCGCAAGATCAGGCGCAGAGATTTGGATTTCAGAGTTGTAAAAATGGGGGTAGCTAAACCCATCTTGGGGCCCTTGCACCGAGATAGGCCGGCCCGTCACTGAATGCTCGCTCGCAATCATCAGAGCATTGGACCGCCCACTATCGTCTTCTGTATCCTCATCTTTTTCGTAGGAAATAAATCCTTTGATAGGATCTAGAAGTTCAAAGCTATCAAGGTCAGGAAGGGCTAATGCTTTTCTATTGTCCCGCCCCAAAGCGATGTCATGTCGCTCTTGCGTGAGAACGGGGGCATCTGGGTCATTCCGGCTACGTACATCTTCAAAAACATTATATCCCCCTCTTTTGCCATACCGTTCCTGGAGCTGCTGTAGAATACGAGCATTACCCACCTCCCGTAAGCCGAGAACTTTCCCATACCCTCTAAAATAGGCCACATTGCCGTGGGCCGCTTCAGCGATGAAATCTGTCACATCCCAGGGTTGGGGTTCGATATTACGGGATGTATATTCTTGCGGGATAAGACCCGGCTCTGTCTTGATCTTTTCAATGAAAGCATTGATCCCCGCCACATAAGCGGTCAAATCGCTTTGAACAATTTCGCCCCAATCATCATATCGATCATCAAGCTGATCAAACATCGACTGAAGCTCAGTTTCACTATAATCGTTACGTTGCGCAACAATGAGATCTTGCTTGAGGTGCTCATCTTCCTCGCCCCGGCCTAAAAGCTCAATACTCTTTGCACGCCCTGAGGGCTCCGTGGAGCGTTGCTAACGAGGTTTGTTA
>JBCCMT010000413.1:0-1574 GCA_039026195.1 Pseudomonadota bacterium
ATGTTGATATTTTGAGATACACAAAAGTCCATGACAGGAAGAATAATCTTTACATAGATTTTACATACGCCTTGTCATTTTGTGACGGTTTCTTCTTTGTCGAGGTGAATGGTATTGACTTTCCAAATGTCTGACGCATACTGACTAATGGTTTGGCAGCGGCAGCAGCTCGTCCCTAAAGATTGGATGGACCTAGCGACCCAGCGGTTTAAACGGAACAGCGGGGAAACGCCTGTTAATTATGGCTATACCTTCTGGACCGAAGACCAACTAGAAACAGTCCCCAAGGATACGTATATGTCGCGCGGTCATAATTTGAATAACTGCTATGTGATTCCCAGTTTAGACCTCGTCATTGCACGTCAGGGGAATAAAAATTATACGCAGGAAGCACGCGCTCTTTTTACAAATACGCTGCTTGAGAATATTGTGGCCGCTATTCCAAGGTAGAGTTACATTCGTTCTTTAGATATAAGATGTCATTCCTGTGCGGGGGTGACGCCGACTTGAGTAATCACAAGCATTCATGTAACCGTACAAAGGAGTGTTGAACGATGGCCGAGGTAACACCAAATCAACCCATCCACGTGGCCGTTAGTGGGATTCCACGCGGCTATCATTTTCCATTGGCAGATGGCAACTGGCTGCAGGCCCATCATAAAGAGCAGATCAAGGCGGTTTCTTCCCGGATACGGCTGATTGAGATCCCTGCGCATGAGGTGCCGCAAAGTGATCTCAATCAAATTGAAGTGGTTCTCGCAGAGGGTGGCAATCGAACCCATTATGCAGGTGAATTAGATTGGGAAGATTATCTTCGATTTTTTACCCCAGCGTTGCAGTGGGTCCAGCTTTGCAGCACCGGCTTTAGCGACAATATTACGCCCCAGGTGTTGAATAAGGCGGTTACGCTGACCAATGCACCCGGTCTGCATACGATTCCGATTGCCGAGAGCGTCTTGGCCGCTATGTTGGCCCATGCCAAGAACTTTAAGCAGCGTCGTCAAGATCAAAAAGAGCATCATTGGGGTCAGCTTAAGAATGCTGAGCTGTTTGGGCAAACGGTTCTGATTCTTGGATTGGGCAAAATTGGCAAAAAAGTGGCTCAATTGTGCCGTGCCTTTGGGATGCGCGTCATTGGGTGTAAACGGACGCAGGCAGCGGTAGCGGGCGTGGATGAGGTCTTTCCCTTCCAAGCCCTAAACCGCTATTTACCCCAGGCCGACCATATTGTGATCGCCACTCCATTGACCTCAGAAACGGAAGGGATGTTGAATCGAGAAAGTTTTCAAGCCATGAAACCCTCTGCTTACCTAATCAATATCGGCCGTGGAAAGGTAATCGATGACGGGGCTATGCTTGAAGCGCTGCAAACCCACCAGATCGCTGGCGCCTATCTTGATGCCCTAAGTGAAGAGCCTCTGCCCAGCGAAAGCCCCCTATGGGATCTGGAAAATGTCTTTCTGGTCCCTCACGATAGCCATTCATCCCCAAATATTGGCGATCGTATGGTCGATCTGTTTTGCGCCAACTTAGCCCGTTATGTCGCTGGTCAGCCCCTTCATCATGTTTGTGAC
>JBCCMT010000414.1:0-1560 GCA_039026195.1 Pseudomonadota bacterium
CGGGATCGAACCAAGCGAAGTGCGCCCCCTTGCAAAAAGTTTGGCAGAAGAAGGCTATACCCTTTTAGAACAACCCCTGCCCCCAGAAAAAGAAGCCTTTTTAAAAGAATTTTCATCCCCCCTCCCCCTATGTGCGGATGAGAGCCTTCAAACACACCAAGATGTAGATAAGATCAAGTCTATTTATCAGTATGGGAATATAAAACTTGATAAATGTGGGGGACTGACCGCTGGCCTTCACTTAAAAGAAAAACTCCAAGCCGCAGGGTTGAAAGTTTTCATCGGCACCATGCTGGGGGGGACCCGCATGATCGCGCCCGCCTTTTTATTGGGGCAAGACGCAAGCTTTGTGGATCTTGACGGCCCACTTTTACTTGCGGAAGATAGCTACACCCTTTCCCTTACCAAAGATGGGAAACTCCCCCCGCCGCCTTTCTCCGTTTGGGGAGGATAGATAGTTAAAATGACAAGTATAAAAACACCTTATTTAATTTTTTTAGGGGACGCCCCCTTGGACATGGGGGCCAAAACCGCCGAAGGGGTTTTGTTTTGGCGCCCCGACTATTGTCTTGGCCAATGGAGAATGCCTGAAGGAAGGCTTGATTTAGGTCTTCCCTCCTTTAGTTTTGAAGATGCGGTCCGTAACGGCGCACACACCCTTTTGATTGGGGTGACCAATGCTGGGGGCCGTTTGCCCGACCATTGGGTCCCCCATTTGAGCCGCGCTGTGGAAAGTGGGCTTGATATTGCCAGTGGCCTCCACGACAAGCTAAACGATATTGTTCCCCTTAAAGAAACAGCGCAGCGCCACAATCGCCTTTTGCATGATGTTCGGTACCCTCCCATGGGAAGATTGCCCATGGGGACGGGAAAAAAGCGAGAAGGAAAACGCGCATTAATGGTGGGGACGGATTGTGCTGTGGGCAAAAAATTCACCGCCCTCGCCCTGCATCGAGAAATGCAAGCCCAGGGGCGTAAAGCCACCTTCCGTGCCACGGGGCAAACGGGCATTCTGATCGCAGGCGAAGGGGTGGCCATTGACGCTGTGCCTTCAGATTTCATTGCAGGTATTGCAGAAGCACTTAGCCCCGATAATGAAGCGGATCATTGGGATATTATTGAGGGGCAGGCAAGCGTATTGCACCCCGCCTATGGTGGTGTAACCTTGGGTCTTGTCCACGGTTCTCAACCCGATGCCATGATTTTATGTCATCAACCCGGCCGGATAAATGTTAGAGGCCTCCCCCACCGGCGGGTTCCCTCCCTAAAAGAAACAATCGCGGCCCATGAGGCGGCTGCCCATCTCACCAACCTTGAGGCAAAGGTGGTGGGCATCAGTGTGAATACGCATCACCTTGACAAAGATGAGGCCCAGAAAATCATATCTGATACTGAGCAAGAAATGGCGCTCCCCACCACAGACCCTATTCGGTTCGGAGCAGAAAAACTTGTGGTAGCGATAGGGAATTAAGATGCCATTAGGATATTTCCCCCTCCCTCACTGCGAAGATAGCTGTCTTTAATGGCGTTGACATCATGAAAATGTCTCTTCAAGCTTGA
>JBCCMT010000415.1:0-1552 GCA_039026195.1 Pseudomonadota bacterium
CTGAAAGGCCAGTCAGGGGCAGGGCCCGTCACCCACTTTGATGCGAAAGAGATGGCGTGCCGCGTGGCCGCAGAGGTTCCCCTTGCCAAAGACCATCCGGATGATCCGACCGCCTTTAACCCTGATGAGTGGGTGGAGCCAAAAGAACAGCGGCGCATGGAGCCCTTTATCATTTTTGGCATGGCCGCGGCGGACATGGCCATCGCCGATGCGGGGCTTCCCTTAGAAAAAGAAGAAGACCTTGAACGGACAGGTGTGCTCATCGGCTCTGGCATTGGGGGATTAGATGGCATTTCGAAGACCACCCGCCTCATGGATCAAAAGGGTGCTCGCCGAGTCTCTCCCTTTTTCATTCCCAGCTGCTTGATCAATTTGGTGTCCGGACAGGTGTCCATCAAACATGGGCTGAAGGGGCCGAATCACTCCGTGGTCACCGCCTGCGCCACCGGCGTTCATGCGATCGGGGATGCGGCACGGTTAATTGCTTATGGGGATGCCGATGCCATGGTGGCCGGCGGGGCAGAGGCGGCGATTTGTGAAATCGGCTATGCGGGCTTTATTGCTTGTAAGGCGCTCACCACCGGCTTTAACGATGAGCCCACCCGCGCCTCTCGCCCTTATGATAAAGACCGGGACGGATTTTTAATGGGGGAGGGCGCAGGCATCGTTGTGCTCGAAGAATATGAGCGGGCCAAGGCCCGAGGCGCCACAATCTATGGGGAAGTCATCGGTTATGGCCTATCGGGGGATGCCCATCACATCACGGCACCAGCCCCAGATGGCAGTGGCGGTTATCGCGCCATGCAGGCGGCTTTGAAACGGGCTGAGATCACCCCATCGGAAATTGATTATGTGAATGCCCACGGCACCTCCACCCCCTTGGGCGACGAAGTGGAGTTGCGCGCTGTCGAACGGCTGTGGGGGGCGGATGCGGAAAACCTGGTCATGTCGTCCACAAAATCCGCGGTGGGCCATCTTTTAGGGGCCGCTGGCGCCATTGAGGCGGTTTATTCTATCCTTGCCATGCGAGACAATGTGGCCCCAGCCACCTTAAATCTCGATAATCCATCGGTGGAAACAAAGATTAATCTGGCCCCTAACCAACCGGTGGAAAAACCTATAAATGCGGTGTTGTCCAACAGTTTTGGGTTTGGCGGGACCAATGCCTCTATTATTATGCGCAAAATTTAGCGCCATCTCGGCAAAGGGCTGTTTTACGCTATGACCCATTTTCCTGACCAACGGGGCGGTATATTTGGAAAACTTCTCGGTTTTCTCTTTTTGCTTGCTCTTATAGCTGCTGGCATTCTGGGCTATGGGGTTTATGAGGTGAATAAACGCCTCAATGCTGCAGGGCCCTTAGAAGAAACCTCTCTCCTGTGGATTGAGCGAGGGAACAGTCTTGACCGTGTGGGGAGCAAGCTGAAAGACATGGGCGCCCTTGAGGACCCTCGGCTTTTTAAAATCGCGGCACGGATTGATGATTTGGCGCCCTCTCTTCAGGCAGGGGAATTTGAAATCCCTGCAAATGCCAGCGTTAATGAAATTGTCC
>JBCCMT010000416.1:0-1514 GCA_039026195.1 Pseudomonadota bacterium
GCCGCCTTGGTATAAGTGATACACACAATTTTAGAGGGATCAGCTCCAGATGTTGGGGGAGAGACCTGCCCCATCAGAAGGCGGATCACCCGTTGGGTAAGAACATGGGTTTTTCCCGACCCTGCATTCGCTGATACCCATACGGAGCGATCAGGTGATGCCGCGCGGGACTGTCGTGTGGTGGTTTCTTTGAGGGCGGGTAAGGAAAGATCAATCATGAAGCCTCCCCTTGATCATCTCCCCCCTGCCCCCATTCCCCCCGGCGGGCCAAATGGTCATAATCTCCATATTCATTTTGTAAAAAGGGACGCGGCTGAGAGGGGTAGCCGCGATCCCTATCAAAATAGCCAGCTAAATGACTTAAAAAATGCCCCTCCACCTCTTGTAAATAGGGTTTCAAATCAGGGTCCTCTAAACTTCGGTTGGCTTTGAAAACCCCTTTCGAGGGGTCCTCATCGGACACCACCAAATAGGCAATACGGCTTGCCGTCATAGGGCCCAAATCTTCAAAGGCGCCCACTTTGACCATCAGGGCGGTAAGGCTGAGTTGGGGGTTAAAACTTTTGTCTTGTTTCATGGTGGCTTGGCGATCACCGGTTTTAAAATCAACGATACTCACACTTCCGTCTTGACAAAGATCAATCCGATCAACACGGGCCCGTAAGGTGAAGGGAGCACCCTTCATATCGAAGGTCCACTGGCCACTTCCCTCAAGCAAAAGAGGGCGACCTTCGGCACGCACTTTTTCTTCGTAAGTCTTTAAAAAATTCAAGACACGATCTATATCCGACATCCAGAATATAGCATATTCTTTTGGATAGCGCTCATCTAAAAAAACTTGGTCAGCAGTTTGACGCGCTTGCTCTAAAATATCTTGCGGTAATGTGTCGGGAAATTTTCTTGCAAACTGCTCAAATATACTGTGAACATAAGTTCCTTTTTCTCGCGGGCCGAGGGGAGCGGCGACCCGATCCATGGGAAAAAGCCCCAAGACATGTTTTGCATAAATAGCATAAGGGTCGCGGGTTAAGACACCAATATCTGACAGACTAAGGCGACGGGGACGGGCCTCTAACGGTGGTTTTGGAAGGGGCGGTTTGACGGATATGATTTGATTTGGCTGTGTTTGGTGACGGGCTAACGCGCGGAGCCGGGCTGTTTCGTCCACTTTCTGATAACAATCTGCCTTATGCAGAAAGCTGTTCAGACGCACCACCCATCGAGAGGGGGCCGAGGGGCTACGCCCTTTCCGTGCCGACCAGCTAAGCACCACCTCCGGCGCAGCGGCGCATTGGGCAAAATCATGGGCCGCGCGCCCAATAAGATGTTCGGGGGAGGGTAACCCTAAGGTCTCTCGCATGGGGCGAGAAAGAAAAGAGTCCGTAGACGCTGCGTTAGGCCAAACCCCTTCATTCAGGCCGGCGAGTAAGATAAGATCCGCAGATTGTAGCCGCGCCTCAAGCAACCCATAAACAGAAACCCTCGGGTGCCCCCCCCGCGGGCGCACCACCCCC
>JBCCMT010000417.1:0-1500 GCA_039026195.1 Pseudomonadota bacterium
CAACTCTACGCGATTAACCGTTCCCTGATGACCCTAGAAGGCAAGCTGGTCCGCCTCGCCGATAGCTATGGTGTCAACCGGCAAGAATTTTTGAAAAATTATCTTGGGGCGGAGCTTGATCCTGATTGGTTAGAAACCGTCTCTGCGCTTGAAGGTCGTGGGTGGGAGAATTTCACCACCAAGGGCCATAATGCCATTGTTGAATTGCGGGATGAGATTGGTCAGCTGGCCCAGGAAACAGGGCTGACGGTCAAAGATTTCCGCCGTATCGTGCAGACCGTCCAAAAGGGGGAACGCGAGGCCCGGGTGGCTAAGAAAGAAATGATCGAAGCGAACCTCCGCCTCGTGATTTCGATTGCGAAGAAATACACAAATCGCGGCCTTCAATTCCTTGATCTTATTCAAGAAGGCAATATTGGCCTGATGAAGGCGGTAGATAAATTTGAATATCGCCGCGGCTATAAATTCTCCACCTATGCCACCTGGTGGATCCGCCAGGCCATCACCCGCTCCATCGCGGACCAGGCCCGAACCATCCGTATTCCGGTGCATATGATTGAGACCATTAACAAAATCGTCCGGACCTCCCGGCAGATTTTGAACGAAATCGGTCGGGAGCCCACCCCTGAAGAATTGGCCGCGAAACTCTCCATGCCTTTGGAAAAAGTGCGTAAGGTGATGAAAATCGCGAAAGAGCCCATTTCCCTTGAAACCCCGATTGGGGATGAAGAAGACAGCCACCTCGGGGATTTCATCGAAGATAAAAATGCCATTCTCCCCATTGATGCGGCGATCCAGTCTAACCTGCGGGAGACCACGACCCGGGTCCTTGCCTCCCTCACCCCGCGGGAAGAGCGGGTATTGCGGATGCGCTTTGGGATTGGGATGAATACGGATCATACCCTTGAAGAAGTAGGGCAACAATTCTCTGTCACGCGGGAACGTATCCGCCAAATTGAAGCCAAAGCCTTGCGCAAGCTTAAACACCCAAGCCGCAGCCGGAAGCTCCGCAGCTTTTTGGATAATTAATAGTTATGGCCTCCCCCTCGCCAAAGCCCGACCCAAAACCGGGCCGAAAGAATATGACGACCATCTTCGGGGTGGCCCTTTTTCTGGCGATTGTTCTTTGGGCGATGTTTGTGACGGGGTTTTTTCGTTAAAACCTCATAAATAGCCCGAGCAATTTACTCATCCTCCGGCTGCATCATGGCTAGCCGCCTCTTCGCCACATCCTGCAATATTGTCGCCATTTCTGCATAGGTTTCAGATCGGCCTGATGTCTTTCGGGTCACCAGCCCGATGGAACGATAGATGTTCCGTCCACGTAAGGGTTTCACCACCACTTCACTGCGGGCTTTAATCTCCGATTGGACATAAAGGCCGGGAAGAAAAGTGGCCCCCATGCCCATCCCCACCATTTGGCGCAACGCATCAAGACTGGTGCCCTCATAATCGCGGAGCAGTCGCGCCCCATAATGCTCGCATAAACTGACAATCTGG
>JBCCMT010000418.1:0-1496 GCA_039026195.1 Pseudomonadota bacterium
AACCTCGCCCATAACCACCTAAATATATGACAATGCCCACAGAGGACAAACGCTGTAAACTTGTTTTACCCTCTAATTGAAATGCTTTAACTTTTTCACACAGCTGTATAGTTTTAATATCATTATACGTAATATTTTTTAAAGCATAACTGATCGACCAAAAATTTTCTAAGCTTATTCTGTTTCTACCAAAAGCGTGAACAGCCTTGCCTAAGATCTCAGCCATTTTTGACGAATCTAATTGGTCTATTGTATGGAAAAGCATCTCCCTGAAATAATCTTCTCCACAATCTTCTTTTAGCTTCTTAATAGCTATACTAAAATGAACGCGATGCTCATCATATTCAAGATCGCGAAAAAGAGCTTCTAGTTTTCTTACAAGAAGTTGATCTCGCAGAGTTACACAACCTTGCGAGATAGAGTTTATAGCCGTTGCAACAGGTACTCCGTTGAAAACAATATAATCAAAAATCGTACTCACAGCAGTGAAGAGATCAGAGTTAGCATTTTCTTTTTTAGTCACGCCTTTCCTCACCCCACATCCACATACAGCTTCTGACCCCCGTCCTTATATTGCTGGCTCATATCGGCCATGCCCTTTTGGCGTTCTTCCTCACTCATCCGCTCAAGGTTCGCCTTTTCGTTATCGGAAAGCCCGTCGGCATAGTCCCGCACATCTTGGGTGATTTTCATAGAGCAGAATTTTGGTCCGCACATGGAGCAGAAGTGGGCCGTTTTATGGGCTTCCTTCGGCAAGGTTTCATCATGGAAATCCCGCGCCGTTTCAGGGTCGAGACCGAGATTAAACTGATCCTCCCACCGGAACTCAAACCGCGCGCGGGAGAGCGCATCATCTCGCATCCGCGCCGCCGGGTGCCCCTTGGCGAGATCCGCCGCGTGGGCGGCCAGCTTATAGGTGATCACCCCCACCTTCACATCATCACGGTTGGGTAGACCCAAATGCTCCTTAGGCGTGACATAGCAGAGCATGGCTGTCCCGAACCAGCCAATCATTGCCGCACCAATGCCGGAGGTGATATGGTCATAACCCGGCGCAATATCCGTAGTGAGAGGCCCGAGGGTGTAAAAAGGCGCCTCGCCACAGGTCTTCAGCTGCTTATTCATATTGGCTTTGATCTTATGCATCGCCACATGGCCGGGCCCTTCAATCATCACCTGCACCCCATATTTCCAAGCGATTTTTGTTAGCTCCCCAAGGGTTTCAAGCTCGGCAAATTGCGCCCGGTCATTGGCATCGGCGGTGGAGCCTGGGCGCAACCCATCCCCAAGGGAGAAGGTGACATCATAGGCCCGCATAATCTCACAAATTTCTTCAAAGCGGGTATAGAGGAAATTCTCTTTATGATGCGCCAAGCACCATTTCGCCATGATGGACCCCCCGCGGGAAACGATGCCCGTCACACGCTCCGCCGTCAGATGAATATAGGGCAAGCGCACACCGGCATGGATAGTGAAATAATCCACCCCCTGCTCAC
>JBCCMT010000419.1:0-1487 GCA_039026195.1 Pseudomonadota bacterium
CAACGGTACCCATCCCTCTGGGGTTAATTCTTCTAAGGGATCAAAACGGCGTTTATATTCCATTTTCGATGACCCCTCAATCCAATATCCAAGATAAAGATAGGGGAGACCTAACTCTCGTGCGTATACCACATGATCTAAAATCATATAGGTTCCTAAAGAGCGGCTCGCAAAATCAGGATCGAAAAAACTATATACCATAGAAAGACCATTTTCGAGACGGTCCGTAAGAGAACAGCCAAGAAGGCCATCTGGGCCCTGGCGATACTCCATCAGCATGGTGTCCACAGGGGTTTGTTCCACCATGGTGGTGTAATCAAGGACGGTCATATCGGACATGCCCCCCTCTGCATGACGGGCATCTAGATAGGCGCGAAGGATGGAAAATTGTTCCGACGTGGTCTGGGGCGGGCGAGGGTGTCGTAAGATGTCACTATTTTTCCGCCACAGCCGCTTCCATCGCCCCAGGTTAAAGTCATTCACCACAATGCGCACGGGGCGACAGGCTTGGCATTGATCACATGCTGGCAGATAGGCAATATTTTGAGACCGTCGAAACCCCCTCTGACTTAAGAGAGAGTTCAGCTCTGCGGCGCCTTCTCCCCCTAAAAAAGTGAAGATTTTCCGTTCTTTTCGGCCCGATAAATAAGGACAAGGGCTTGGGGTGGTGAGGAAAAACTCATTCTTACTATACGGAAAGGGTTTCGTCATCGGTGGTAAAAGCGCTCCATCTTAACAAACCTCCCCCTCTTATGCTCTTTTTATCAAAACCCTATAAAAGCTGCATATGCTCAAAATAGATAGGGGCAACGATTGTGTAGACCACCCATAGGAGAAGAATGAGGGGGATGCCTACCACAAGAAAGTCACGGAACTGATAATGACCAGGGGCCATTACAATTAAATTTGTTTGATAGGCCACAGGGGTCGCAAAAGAACAATTGGCTGCAAAAATAACGGTCATCACCATGACCAGCGGGTCAATGCCGGCGGTTTGCGCTGTGCTGATCGCAATGGGGGTCAACAATACAGCTGTGGCATTATTTGATAAAACATTAGTGAGGGCTGCGGTGATGATAAAGAAGACAGATAATAACATGGTCACCCCGCCGGGGCGTTCGGCAAGGGGGGTAATCAAGCTACTTAAATAAACGGCGCCCCCCGTCGCTTCTAGGGCGGCGCCCATGGCCAGGGCCGCCCCGATCAACAAATAGACCCGGCGATCCACCGCCCGCGCCGCTTGGCGTACATTCAAACAGCCCGTGGCCACCATGGCGCTGGCCCCCAAAATCGCTGCTACTGCGATGGGAAGCAGCCCCGTGGCCACAAACCCCACAATGGCCACAAAAATAAGACCTGCATACCGGGCATGGTCAGGGTCAGGCAGCTGCGTGACCGATTGTTCGAGCATTAAAATATCTCGGTCGGCCCGCAACCGGCGAATATCTGTGCGGTCGCCTAAGATGAGCAAAACATCCCCTGCATCA
>JBCCMT010000420.1:0-1481 GCA_039026195.1 Pseudomonadota bacterium
CGCGCAAGTCCCCTTGCACACCTGCGCGCCAGTCGCTTGAGTTAAAGCGCGGGGTCTCAAATTCATACCCCGCGTAAGAAAAGCCGGTGGCAATCGCATGGGCGCCAAAGCTTTTTGTGCCGATGGCTTCAAGGCTGTTCCAGGCCACATCATCGCCAATGGTGACCTGCCCGGTGAGGGGGGCAAGGCCCGTGGTGGTGTCAAAATTATCCGACTGACGTGTTTCTGCATCGAGCACGTCAAAGCGGCTGGCGCTCAAATCAACATCCCATCCTTGCAGCTGCCCCGCTAAGCCAAGACCAAAAAGCAATTCTGTATCCTCACTGATGGTTTGGCGGACGCCGCTAATGCCAATGAAAGAGGGCGCGCCATTTTCATCAAGTAAGAAGCTGCGGGGGTTACTCGCATCTTCTTCGTCAATAAGGACGGCGAGTAACCCGCGGGCGGACCAGCCATTTTGAAAATCATAGGTGCCGCGCACCCGGATCTGATCTTCCGTGGCTTGCACCACTGAGTCCTCAGAGGCAATGCGAAGGAAGGTCAGCTCGTCGTCCTGAATGGCTTGGTCAAAATAGTCCGCTGTCACCACATTATTATCAATCAGGGCCTGGCGGTCACTGCCGCCCACGAGCCGACGCCATTGTTGTGGCTGGCCTTCATTTTCAAAGCGGCGATAGCTGACGGACAGGGTAGCTTGGTCGCCTAAGACAAAGTCAAGGCCGGCTTCCGCCGACCACCCCTGCAGGCTAAGGTCAGAGCCATAATAGTCATAATCTTGCTGGAAGACTTGGCCGGTGAAGCGGGCCGCATTTTCCGTAATCTCCCTCGTTTGTAAAAGCAAAGTGCCGCCCAAGGAATTGCCGGAATAGCGGGCTGAGGTGGGGCCGTAGATAATCTCTACCCGTTCAACATCGCCTGGCGCCGTGACGCCCCATTTGGGGGCGGTGTTAAAACTGGCGCCGAGGAAGTTGGAAATGGTGAACCCATCCACGGTGACCAGCGCGCGCGGCGTTTGGAAGCTGTGGCTACCCCGGAAGGCGAGGGTGGCATTGTTATCGCCGATATACCGTTTCCGCACAGAAAGGTTGGGGGCGTATTTAAAGGTGTCTTCTACGTTAAAGGCGTTGACGCTTTCAATTTGCGCCTCGCTCACGCCCACCCCAAGGGCAGGAGTGTTCAGGGTTTGAAGGGTACGATCCTCCAACCGTTCACCACTGACCACAATGGTATCGTCATTGGGCTGGGCTTGGAAATTGGCCGCAAGACTTGCGGTGGGCATGAGGGCTGCAAAACTGCAGGATAAGAAAAGATAGTTCATAAAGGGATCTCCATATGGATAACCGCTCGCCTTCGGTTATGGTTCGGGGGGTATGCTGACAAAAATGCGGGGGGCGGCCGAGGGAGAGTGGGGGCGCGCGTGGGGAA
The DNA here is from genome assembly GCA_039026195.1 of Pseudomonadota bacterium. Taxonomy (GTDB): domain Bacteria; phylum Pseudomonadota; class Alphaproteobacteria; order Caulobacterales; family Parvularculaceae; genus Parvularcula. Next base: position 1,426 of record JBCCMT010000420.1, read on the forward strand.
AGGGGGGCGTCAGCCCCGCCGATAGGGGGCCCTCGTGTGAGGGGAAGGGAAAAACG
>JBCCMT010000421.1:0-1480 GCA_039026195.1 Pseudomonadota bacterium
ACATATCTATATTACTCATGTTTTGTAATTGAAAAAAATCTGCTGTATCAAGATTAAAGTTAGAGCGCAGCAAGCCCCTAAACCGAGCCCTTTTTCATGCTCTGTACATCGTGGCCTAGCTGGCGGAGGGCGGTGCCGCGGAAGGGGGCCTTTTTCCACTCCGGCAATTGGTCAAATCGGCTATTGGTGCTGCCGCCGATCCGCTGTTTTTGCGCAGGGCTGGTTCCATTTTGATAAAGGTCCCGGGCCAAGAGGTCCACTAAGCGGCGCTGGTCTTGGCTCATATGGGGCCATGCCTCTGTCGCCACTTTGTGGGTTGGCATGGCCGATTGCGCAAAAGACGGCGCCATAAAACTGATCGATAATCCAAGAAGAGCCCCTAGGACAAAGGGGAGACGATTTACCAACACTACACATAAATCCCTGTTTTGACAGAAACTGCCCTAGCGATCGGGCGTTTAGGTCTCTTCAAAAGAAGGAAGGAGGTTTTATCTATTCCCATTAACGATAAGGGGCGGGGGCGTTTACATTTTGCGAGGGCGGCGCCTGCCCTTGCCGGAAATTCCGACGGTCAGGCCTTGCGAAAATATATGTTTTCTTTTATGTGCCCCTCTTTGGCGAGAATGCCCTATCATTTTATTGAGAAGAGACGACCATGGCTGTCCCTAAGAGTAAGATTACACGGTCCAAACGCGGTATGCGCCGGTCCCATGATTCATTGACCACGCCCACTTTTGTGGAAGACAAACAGTCTGGGAATTTGCGTCGGAACCACCATATCGACCTGAAAGAGGGCACCTATAACGGCCGTCAGGTACTGCCCCCCCAAGAGGACTAACCTTTTTAAAGTTAACGCATCGCGCTTGGTTATCCTTAACAGCCGCCTTTTGATGCGAAAAGAAATTGAAAAAAAGCTCGTCATTTTGGCGGGCTTTTTCGTGTTCGGCCTTTCCCCTCCCGCCGGGATGAGGCAAAACGCCCCCACAAACTCACTTGCCACCCCAGAGGCTGAAAACCCCAGAGGAATAATTCATGACCGCCATTATTGATATCCAGGCCCGCGAAATTTTAGACAGTCGCGGCAACCCCACCATCGAAGTGGATGTGGTCACCGAAGAGGGGGCCATGGGCCGGGCGGGCGTTCCCTCCGGCGCCTCCACCGGCGTGCATGAGGCCCATGAGCGGCGGGACGGCGGCGACCGCTACCTCGGCAAAGGCGTACGTGAGGCGGTGGATGCGGTCAATACGGAGCTGTTCGAAGCCCTGGTGGGGATGGATGTGGAAGAGCAAGTCTTCATCGACCAAACCATGATTGATTTGGATGGCACGGCAAATAAATCCCGCATTGGGGCGAATGCTATTTTGGGTGTGTCCTTGGCGGCGGCAAAGGCCGCGGCGGCGACGACGGGTCAGCCCCTCTACCGCTATGTGGGCGGCCCCTCCGCTCGCGTGCTCCCAGCACCGATGATGAATATCATCA
>JBCCMT010000422.1:0-1444 GCA_039026195.1 Pseudomonadota bacterium
GAAAATAATTTAAGGGCGATCCTCCGGGGTCGCCTTTTTTATTGACCGGACCCACCGTTCTATAGCATCGGGCGATCATATTGGGCCATTTTCCTCGTGCTTCGAGACGGTCCTTCGGACCTCCTCAGCATGAGGAAAATCTTTTTTAATCGAACACTTCCTCACCCTGAGGAGCCACCTCTGGTGGCGTCTCGAAGGGCGAGGAAGTGATTCAAGCAGATCGCATTTCACTCTAGATTTATTATTACTCCGTAAACACCCGATTATGGTCTGGCAGTGTCTCACATGCCGCTTGGGCTAGGGCCCCGTCGGGAAAAGTCTCACACCAGCGCACCCGGGTGGGCCATGTCTCCCGAATACGCCCCAGCACATCAATTTGGCTTAAGGTTTTCTCTTGAATAATATCTGGCATAGCGGCCCAATATTGCGCAGCAAACTCCACGCGCCAAACAATATCCGTAGGCGGCGGGAAGGGGGCAATTTCGTAAGCAGTCAGCAGCGCCTTTAGACTTTCCCGGGTCAAGGTGCCCGCCTGTTGTGCTTCCCCATAGGCTAAGCGTTGCCAAGCGCCATAAGCGTCGCTGTCTATTCTCGTCTCCACCTGGGCCGCCGCTAGGGTCAAAGGCCAATTGCTGTCCTTCGCTGCTTTTCGCCCTAAACGGGCATACCATTGGGGGGCTTGATCTTGGGGCAAAGAGGTTATCTCCACCCCCTCTATGGTCAAGGTTTGAAGGCGGAAATGCCCATAGGCGCCCCTTGCCGAAAGGGCGGCAGCGCAAATCAAAAAAAGCGTAAGCAGAACGTGTGACAGGGGCATTGGTATCTTTTCTGTTATTATCCATAACAAATATATACCTTATCCCTTTACGTGACTTTAAACGCTCTTCTTTAAAACTATCCATAGTTTTGATGGAGTGGTGATATGGCCCAAACAGCCCGCATTGATGTTTCTTCTGCGCAAACAACGCCGGTGGAGGATACCCCCCATGATGATGCGTCTTCGCCACAGCTGACCATTGATGACCCAAGCGCTGCTTCAAAATCACCGGCGCGGGCCATGCAAGAAACCTTGGGCCGCGAATTCGCCATGGTGGAAGCGACGGAAGAGAATGTGTGGCCCCTCCGTCAAACGGTGGCTTTGGTGATGTTGGGCTGCGGGGCCTTTTGGACAGCCGTTTATTTCGCGGTCGCTGCCTTCGTCGGTTAAAGATCCTTTAACCAGGCTTTGAGGTCCGTGCCAAAATCATCCCGGTCCATCCCAAAGGCTACATTGGCCTTGATAAACCCTAGTTTAGAGCCACAATCATGGCTCTCTCCTTCATATTTTTGAGCATAAAAAGACTGGCTTTTCATCAGCTCCGCCATGGCGTCGGTGAGTTGGATTTCACCGCCAGCGCCTTTGCCGGTGTTGGCCAAAATATCGAAAATTTCCGGTTGAAGAATA
>JBCCMT010000423.1:0-1443 GCA_039026195.1 Pseudomonadota bacterium
CAGCCGTTAAAGTCGCTGCTATTGCCCTTATCGGGGGGGTCACCCTCTTTACGGCCTATTCCTATTTAAAGGACCCCTCACCTGAAACTGAAAGCGATGATTCTATTATTGCGGCGGATCAGGACGCCTTGCCCTCGTCAATTGAGGCTGAAACCGTCTCCCCCCCCGACCTGACTGAGGAAGAACGCCTTGCCCGCCTAGGCGAAGGGGGTGTCCTGGAGGAGGGAGAGAATTTCGACTTCCGCGTGGCGGGGGAAGAGCGCTCCGTCCATGACCGTATGGGCGATTTTGCGCTAGAGCGGGAAGATAAGGAGCTGCTGGCCCTATTGGATGAGCTTGATACTGCGCCCCAGGTCACCGCTCCAGATGTTGAGGATACAACCGAGGCGCCGCGGCAACTTCGCGGCTTGCCGGACATCCAAGCGCCTGAGATCCAAGAGGAAGAGCCCCTTGAGGTGGCGACAGCCCCCCCCAACAGTGAAACCGTCCCGAGCCTTCAGCGGGCGGACCCTGCACCTACACCGATGACCAAAAACCCAGTTCTGGTCGCCAAAAAAGACGACGGGAAATTCTTTACCCAGAATAAAGTCCTTACCGCGAAGAAAGATGACGGAAAGTTTTTTACCGCAAACAAAAAGCGCGTGGCCAAAAAGGATGATGGACAATTTTTCACCCTGAATGGGCAGGAAGCAGATCTCGACCCTTGTGTGAAAGCTGACGGCACCCCCTATGTGGGCCCGGGAACGGCGATCAATCCTTTTGCTCCTGAAAACCCTTGCCTTCTGCAAGCCACCGATGGCAGCTTTGAAATTGTGGAGGCTCCTATCATTCCGCAAGACCCTCTGCCTGAGGATGATGGGCGGTACGGGCTTCCCCTCCCCCCTGGCTTTACAGGGCCCATTGGACCTCTTCCGCCCGATGGTGGAAACTTCGGATCTGACTATCGGTCTATTTAGGTTTATCCCACCATCACTTCACGGAGCATTAAGATCCCTGTGATGGTGACATATCCCGCAAAGAGCTTGCTTAATAGGGTGGGACTTAACTTAGAGGCAAGTCTCGCCCCTTGTGGGGCCGTGATAGCTGTTCCCAACGAAACCGCAAGGAAGGCAGGAATGGACACAAAGCCTATTGCGCCTGTTACGGATGTTTGCCCCATCCCCAATATCATAAAGGCAAGCGCTCCAGGCAAGGCGATGGCCACCCCAAAACCTGCGGCGGTGCCGACGGCATTGTGGATAGACTTTCCTGCGCGGGTAAGCAGAAGAACACCCAACACACCGCCGCCAATGCCCATCATACTTGAGATAATACCTGTGGTTCCAGCCATAAAACGCTGCCCCCAAGGGCCCGGCAGGCGCATATTTTCCTGAGCATCCACTTGGCGGTTTGATAATAATCTTTGCCCGCCCAAAATCAAAAGACCCAGGGCAAAAAATAACG
>JBCCMT010000424.1:0-1440 GCA_039026195.1 Pseudomonadota bacterium
CCTAAGCCGGGCAAAGGCGGCAAAGGTTGACGCCATGCTTGCGATCAGTGACCGGTTAAGCTCCACGGAGGAGATTGCCGCCATTACCGCTGCAACGCCAAATATGTGGCGCTGCAGCGGTAATGGCGGCAATCTCCTCCGTGGAGCTTAACCGGTCACTGATCGCAAGCATGGCGTCAACCTTTGCCGCCTTTGCCCGGCTTAGGACATCTGGTAAATCATCTTTATACCGCTCCCCATGAAGATTAACGTGACTATCCACGAACATAAGACCCCCTTACCGCGTCTCTTAAGGTCAACGCCATTACGTAAGCGGTTTGTGTACGATCGCTGTTTAAGGCTTCAGCTTGGGATAACATGGCCGTTAAGGTTTCATGGGTCTTTAAAAGTAGAGGCAAAGGCACAGCGCTAAAGACCCCCTCTTTCTTATGGTTCATGGGATGGCTGCGGATGGTCTGGCTTAGCTCATCTAAAATGAGGGCTTTGACATCGGGCCAAATCTCATCATTTGTTTTTGCGCCCAGGGTTTGGGCCACACCGCTTAAATCCTGATTTATACGAACTGCATTAAGAAGATCATTTACTAGTTGACGGGCCGCCTCCCCCTCTCCGCTGGCAAGCAATATGGCCCTGCCTGGCCTTCCATTGGCTGATGTTGCAATGGTGGGGGCATCCTTTGCAGGACAAATATTTTGTGCTTTTAGCCAATCTGCCAGGGCTTCGTCGGGAACAGGGGCTAAGGCCAAGCGACGACAGCGGGACCGAATGGTGGGCAAAAGCCGGCCAGGGCTTGATGACAACAGTAATAACAGCGTCCCCGCGGGCGGTTCCTCTAATATTTTCAACAATGCATTGGCAGCAGCCCGGTTCAAGTCATCTGCCCGATCGATAATGACCACCCGTCGGCCTGTACTGGCCGTTTGATGAAGGGCTTGGATCAATCTTCTTATATCATCTACGACAATATCATTCCGCAGGCGCCCTGTTTTCTCCATAACTGTTCGGGTTACGGTGAAAAGATCCGGATGTCCGCCATTTTCCACAAGCCGAACCGTTTGATCGTCGGCAGCACCAAGCTCTTGCATTCCCGATAAAATGGTTTTTGCTAGGCTGTAAGCCAAACTTGCCTTACCGATATTGGGTGCGCCTGTGAGAAGCCACCCCCCGGTGAGCGCATTTGCTTGTAAAGCATCGGTCACCCGCTTTTCCGTGACAGGATGTAAGAGAAGGTGGGAGGTGCTTTGGGGAGAGGGAAGATCAGTCATTTAGTTTCTCCCCTCACCCAAAATTTGTAAGCACAAATTTTGACCTCTCCCAAGGGAGAGGTTTAGAGCCCGTCCCCCATCACCTCTCCCTTGGGAGAGGTCAAAATCTTTGATTTTGGGTGAGGGAAAATGAAAGATTAAATTCATGACTGCTTATTTTCCATGAATTGATAGA
>JBCCMT010000425.1:0-1290 GCA_039026195.1 Pseudomonadota bacterium
CCCTTGGGAAGCTATTGGGCTTAGCCTCTAAATCTGATCCCGGCGTTCTTATTGTGGGGGCATCGCCCTGGTCGATACAGCTTGCAAAACGACTGAAAGAAATGAAGATCCCTGTTCTGGTGACGGACCAAGATTATCGCAGATTGCGCGAAGCAAGACAGGGCGGCATTGATACCTATTATGGCGAAATCCTATCTGAAATTACCGAGCATCATGTGGAATTGGTTCGGTATGGTTATCTTCTCGCTGTTTCGGGGAATGAAGCGTATAATGCCCTTGTGTGCACAGACCTCGCCCCTGAAATGAACAGGGCGCAAACCTATCAACTGTCCTCGGGTACCATTCATGAGACCCGCACCTCAGTTTCTGTCAATCTTCAAGGCCGACGTTTCTTATCGGGGCAAACAAGTTTAGAAGATTTGCTGCGTCGTCATTGGGCAGGCTGGACGTTTCAGACGACCAAATTGTCAGAAACTTATACGCCTGAAGCCTATCTGGAAACGTTCCCTGAAAAAGGAATGCTCGTTATGGTCGAGCGTAAGGGGGCTTTGATTTTTGAAAATAATGAACAGCCCATAAAGCTTCAAATTGGTGATCGGGTCCTTTCCTATCTTTTACCTCAAGATGAAAAAAAGCAGAAAACCCTAAAGAATGAAGAAGGATCGGCCTCTCCCGATGTTGAAGCCATCACGGCCAAAAAGAAAGAAGCCATACAAAAGGTTTCTCTACCCTAAGCTGCAAATAGGTGTCCTAAAGCTGTATAGCTACCGTCCATTTTAACGCCTGCTTAACAAACCTCGCCGATATATTAATATCGCAAGACAAAGGTAGAAAGTTTGGCCATGGCGGCTTTGACGGAAAAACGCCAAAGAATAAGGAAAAGCGCATCATCAGGTCGTCATGACCTGCTTAAGGCTTATACGGAAGAATATGGCGACGCCCTCCGCCGGCAGCAATCTGCGGTGGCCCTCCGCGCAGCGCGGGTGGATGCGGAGCTTGCCTACCAAGCGCGGGGAACTTTTCTCGCCAGCATGAACCATGAATTGCGTACGCCGTTAAATGCCATTTCAGGATTTGCTGGGCTCTTAAAACAAGCTGACGAGCTTAACATGACAAAAGAGAAGCGTGAGGAATATCTTGATTATATTCTTCAATCCTCTGACCTCTTGCTGTCTCATATCAATACAATCCTAGAAATTGCTGATGCTGAAAGTGGGGGGATGACTATTGCACGGCGTGCCTTTGATATTGGGGATGTCATCCAACAGGTGACAGAAGATATGATCGCCC
>JBCCMT010000426.1:0-1257 GCA_039026195.1 Pseudomonadota bacterium
CCACGCTTTTGTCAAAGGTCCCCCATTATAGCCGGATGAATTTGATCAGTACCACAGCAGCCTGCATGACGGTACAGCATGGCGCCAAGGTGATTGTGTTTGGCACGGCTGGATTTCTTTTTGCCCCATGGGCGCCTTTTCTGATCTTAAGTTTAGGGGCAAGTTTTTTGGGCACCGCTTTGGGCGCAAAAATCCTAAAGCGCCTTGATGAGCAGTTCTTCCGCCAAGCCTTAAAATGGGTTTTAACGGCACTAGCAGTTTATCTAATGGGCCTGGCCCTCTTGTCTATTTTATCTGGAAGCGGAGAATTTTAAACTATCTCTGGGCGGAAACAGATATCCCTCCCCCGGGGTCCAGTCCATCTCATCCAAAAGGGCAATCGGCCGTGTAAGATTTTGCCAATCCACATGGGCAAGATTGGCCGTGGTCAGGCCCGGTGCATCCACCTCATAGATATTGTCCTCAGATGTCACCCCTTTAAACCCAGCGCGAAAATGGCCGCGGGACTTAATGATAACGCTATGTGCGTCCTTTGCCTCCAAGCCAAAATGGTGAAAACAATCATTCCCCAAAAGTTGTTGTTGCACCGTCACGACAATAATTTTTATCCCCTTGATTTGGAGTACACAAGAGGGACCTAGGGGAACGAGAGACCCTTTATAAACCCCCATGCTGCTTTGATAGTCGCCTGACCCTACCCAAATAACTTCTCCCTCTGCCGTGAGGGGTTCTGAAAAGGTTTGCGGATTTTCTCGGTTAAACCGGACGGTAAGTTTAGCACCCACTCCGGCTTCATGAGCATCTTTGACCACAAGGGGGTCATGGATGATGCCTGCAATCACATTTTGTATGTCGGCTTTTAAGAAAGCATCGATCAACCACATGGTGTTCCCTGCGGCCCCGCCACCGGGATTATCCGCCACATCTGCAAATAGCCGAGGCCCCAATGAAGGAGGCGTCTGCCCTGCTAACTGAACAGCTTCGTCAACGGATAAAAGATGTCGGCGGAAGGCCTCTCTTTTTTCCCAAATCGCTTGGGCCATCTTTTGTGCATTTTTTGTGGCGGTGCTTTGCGTTCGTGCGCAGGCATAGGACCAAAAGCCATTATGGGGAGTGTCCCCAAAGGCAAAGCCCGATAGAAGGGAGTTTGTGAGCATCCCCTCTTGCTGGAGCTGTTCATCCGCAGCTTGCATGAGTTGGCCGTAAGGTTCATTCGTCGCCGTCAGTTGAGAGACTTGCGGTGTTAAAAGCGGAACC
>JBCCMT010000427.1:0-1252 GCA_039026195.1 Pseudomonadota bacterium
CCCCCCAAGGGGGGAGCAGACAAGAAAGCGCTAGGGCATTTGCAGCACTGCCCGTCGCCACAAGGCTGACATCTACCGCCTGCCCAAATATTTTGGAGAACATATCTTTTAAGTCAGTAGATTCATCATCCGCACCATAAGGGGCCGCTGATCCTTTATTACAAGCCTCCATCGCCGCCATAATAGTAGGGTGCACAGGCGCCCAATTGTCTGAGATAAAAAGCATTTATACCGCAGACCCCATAAGCCGGCGACATAAATCATCTAACTGTTCTAACGTGTCATAGGTGACCGTGAGGTGTCCGCCCTTTTTCCCATGCTCAATGGCAACGGAGAGGCCTAAAGTCGCCTCTAAATCTCGTTCCAACGCTTTTGTATCGGCATCCTTTGACCGTCCCCCCGCCTGGGAAGATGCGGAAGCAGAAGAAGGCTTATCACTTTTTTCAGTGGGCGCCTCTGTTTTTGAAAGTAAATTTTCAAGCTGACGTACAGATAGTTTCTTACGCACAACCTCTTGCGCAAATTTTGACGGGTCTTCACTGGCCAGTAGAGCCCGGGCATGTCCCATGGAAAGCTCCCCTTGCACCACCAGATCTTTTACATCCTGAGGTAGGGCAGTAAGCCGAAGCATATTGGCAATATGGCTCCGGCTTTTGCCGACGGATTTTGCAATCTCCCCTGGTTTTCGTCCATACTCACTTTGCATTCGCGCATAGGCATCTGCTTCTTCGATAGCACTTAATTCTGCACGCTGAATATTTTCCACAAGGGCAAGCTCAGCACGCACTGTTTCGCTTATATCTTTAATTAGAGCAGGAATTTGATGGAAACCTGCAAGGGCGGCGGCGCGCCAGCGGCGTTCACCTGCAATAATGGCATAGCGGCCACCTTTAATAGGACGTATAAGGATTGGTTGAAGAATGCCTTGTGTCTTTATGGACCCAGCAAGTTCTTTTAATTGCTCTTCATTAAAGTCTTTGCGCGGCTGGTCCGGGTCCGGTTCAATATTTTCAATCGCTATGATTTGGACGCCTTCTTTTGAAGACGTAGGTGAGGCTGCGGACTTTTTTTCCGGCGCATCACCTAAGATCGTTTCCAATCCACTGCCAAGGGTTTCAAGACCACTGCCTAAAGCTTTTTTTGCCATGGTTAGGCTGCCCTTTCCCGTTGAATGACCTCTGTGGCGAGACGCACATAAGCCTGACTACCGGAACATTTAAGATCATATAAAAGAGCCGGCTTCCCGTGTGAG
>JBCCMT010000428.1:0-1231 GCA_039026195.1 Pseudomonadota bacterium
AGGAGCCATGGGGTGGCTTTTTCCGGCTCTGTGGTAACGGAGGAAGGGCGGGCTATTGAATGCGATGGCCGAGTGGCGGGGGATTTGGTGACCCTTTGGCTTACTGACCCAGCGGTCCGGTTGGCAGAAGAAGCCGGCGTCGTGGGCCAAGCCCGGGATAAGGCCGCAGACCTTCACGGGGCGCTTAATCAGTTGGATCGGGCGCCGCTTGCCGCATGGCGACGGGGCCCCGACCTTAAAATTGAATGGGCCAATAAGGCCTATATCGAAATGGTTGAGGCCATCAACTTACAAGAAGTCGTTGATGAACAAATCGAAATTGACCCAGCCTTTAAAGACTTAGCAAGCAAAGCCAAGGCTGAAGTGGAGCGCGCAGGAAAGCGTGCCGTGGACGGCATTATCAAAGTCAATGTCAAGGGTCAGCGTAAGGTTTTGCGCGTGATCGAGGTGCCAATGCATGGGGCGGGGGAGGCAAGTTTTGGCGGTATTGCCATTGATATCTCCCGTCAGGAACGGGCCCAGGACGATTTCAAGCGTCAAAAAGAGGCCCATCGCCGGACCCTAGACCAGCTTTCGGCGGCGGTGGCAGTCTTTAACGGCGCGCAGCAGCTTGAATATTATAACCAAGCTTTCCTTGATCTATGGGGGCTTGATGACGCAGAATTGCGGGCCCGGCCTTCCCATGGAGAGCTGTTAGACCGGTTACGTCATTTAGATAAATTGCCTGCGCAGGATAATTTTGTCGCCTGGAAGAAAAATGAGCTTCGGCTTTACACAGAAGAATCTGCCGATAGTGCCTCCGCCGCAGAAGGGGCATTGCCCGATGCCACGTGGAATTTGCCTGAGGGGAAAACGCTGCGGGTCCGTCAGCAACGTCATAGTTTGGGGGGCGTGTCGGTTCTTTTTGAGGATATTACAGAAACTCTAAGCTTGCAGAGCCAATACCAAACCCAGATTGGCGTTCAGCGGGCCACACTGAATAATCTAGCTGAAGGCGTTGGCGTTTTCACAGCTGACGGTCGTTTGGCCCTGCACAACCGATCTTTCGAAACCATTTGGACCTTGACCCGCGAACAGCTTAATGGAATGCCGCATTTTGATGTGCTGCAGTCGGACTTTTTACTGCTGGCTCCCGGCGCAGAAAACGCATTGCAGCAAATTAAAAATCACATTGTTTCTTTCTCTCCGGAAGATCGGACACCCTTTGTGGGAGAAGAAATGGTGCTGAATG
>JBCCMT010000429.1:0-1196 GCA_039026195.1 Pseudomonadota bacterium
GCGGAGTTTTGAGAAATAGGCCGCCGCTTCCTCCGCGGACCGCATATCCGGTTTAGAGACAATCTCCATCAGCGCAACACCAGAGCGATTTAAGTCCACATGGCTATCAGAGGCAGAAAGATCATGAATCGATTTCCCCGCATCTTGTTCCAAGTGGAGCCGCTCGATCCCGATTGTGATCGTCTCCCCTTCATCAAGCTCCACCTCAATCTCCCCTTCTCCCACAATGGGGTCTTTATATTGGGAAATTTGATAGCCCTGCGGAAGGTCGGGGTAGAAATAATTCTTCCGGTCAAAGCGAGACCATTTGTGGATTTCTGCGTTAAGGCCAAGACCAGTGCGCACCGCCTGCTCCACACAATATTGGTTGATGACGGGCAACATGCCGGGCATGGCGGCGTCCACCAAGCTGACATTCTCATTCGGCCCCGCGCCATAGGTGGCAGAGGCGCCAGAGAAAAGTTTGGTTTCCGAGGTGACCTGGGCATGAACCTCCAGCCCGATGACCACTTCCCAATCGCCGGTTTCACCTTGCAATAGACAGCGAGTATTTGTTTCTGAGGTGAATGTCATCCCTATGCCTCCCACCAGTTTTGCGGCCGGACGGTGAAGCCCGCCGCGGTCTCCAACGCGTGCCCGCCCCTAAACAGCGTTTCTTCATCAAAGGGTTTTGCCATCAGCTGTAGCCCTAAGGGTAAACCTTGCGCATTGATACCAGCGGGCACAGACATCCCCGGCAGGCCTGCGAGATTGGCGGTGACCGTGAAAATATCATTCAGATACATGGCCACTGGATCGTCATTTTTCTCCCCAATGGGAAAGGCCGCCGTCGGGGAAGAGGGGGTGAGCAGCAAATCCACTTGGGCAAAAGCCCCCATCATTTCATCAAAGATCTTCTTCCGTACCTTCTGTGCACGAAGATAATAAGCATCATAATAGCCCGCCGAAAGAACATAGGTACCGATCAGAATACGCCTTTGAACCTCGTCCCCAAACCCGGCGGCACGGGTGTTCCCATACATGTCATCAATGCTGCCCCCTTCAACGCGAAGGCCATATTTCACACCGTCATAGCGCGCAAGATTAGATGAGGCTTCAGCCGGGGCCACAATATAATAGACGGGCAAGGCATATTTTGTGTGGGGCAGAGAGACATCGACAATTTCGGCCCCCGCCTCTTTGAGCCACTCCATCCC
>JBCCMT010000430.1:0-1126 GCA_039026195.1 Pseudomonadota bacterium
CACACTTGAAAGAGACGTCACCCATGACAACCCCACAATATTTTCAATCCCCATCAATATCAATTGGGCGATTGACACCCCCCACCAAAAGGTGAGGAGCGGGGAGGGGGGCTTTTCCGTCCACTCATTTTTGGCCCAAAGCGCGCGATAAATGGCTTGGAAATCTTGCAAGGGTTTCCACAAATTCAGCCCCGGTGTCATATAATTCAAGACGACATCGAGGGGCGTCCGGTTCAGATTGGTCACCCCATCAGCATAGATATTCTTCACCATCCGGTCCAACCAATGAAACCACGCCACACATCCCATGAGGGCGGCGAGGAAATAAACAAAAAACGACGCTTGGTACACATCCCGAAGGAAAGGCAGCTCAGTGCCAATCTTTGGCTGCCCCATCATTAATGCCCCGGTTTCAAGCGCGAAGGTTGCCCCATGAACCGCCAACTGAACCCATAAGGCCCCTTTGATGATCTCTGCCACAGGGGCGGTTGGCTTTGGATAACCCTCTTTCACGCGCAGGGCAGTGCCTCTGGCGCTAGGTGACATAACGGAAACCATATTCTAAACCATCCCCTTCTGACCAAAAGCTGCCGCATTGCCAAGGTTGAAGATTTGCCTTAACCGCGCGGTTCACGTCTGTGAAGACCTTAAGCGGGGGCGCCTTTTTTGCCCCATGCTTGATGGAGATTTTCATGACCTGAAGAAAGGATAAGGCCTGTGGCCAAAGCGTCTCTTACATCCCAAGGACTTCTTCCAGAGGGGGAGGGGCATTTGATGGCGCTTGAAGGAAAGCTATCGCTTGATTGTGGCAATAGCTTGCCGGAGGTAATGGTCGCCTATGACACCTATGGCACCTTAAATGCTGAGAAATCCAATGTGGTGTTAATTTGCCACCCCCTCACCGCAGATCAGTTTGCGGGGCGGGACCATCCGGTGACCGAAAAACCAGGGTGGTGGACATCCCTTTTGGGCCCAGGTCTCCCTCTGGATACGGAGAAATATTTTATTCTGTGCCCCAATGTGTTAGGGGGCTGTATGGGCAGCACGGGCCCCGCTAGCTTGAACCCGGAGACGGATCAGCCTTATGGCTTATCCTTTCCGGTGATTACCATTGGCGATATGGTGC
>JBCCMT010000431.1:0-1064 GCA_039026195.1 Pseudomonadota bacterium
CAACGCCCTTTTTAAAACCTTCTGACCCTATCCGCGGCGGCAAAGTTTTTTGGTCTGAAACGGGCGAAACGCTTCATATTACTTATGGTGACTTAGGGGAAAGAAATCTCTATACCTATAAAGTTGACGCAAAAGACGGGTCTGCCAAAAAGATCTACCAAGAAAAGGGGTATTTCCGTGGCCACTGGCGTGATATTACGCCTGTTTCCCTTAGTGATGAAAGAATTCTATTCGCTTCAGATAAAGACGGATATTATCATCTTTATACCATGAATGCTGATAATGGTAGGAGCGTTAAGAAACTGACGAAAGGGGAAATCTATGTCAGGGATATTGTTGGGCTGAAAGACGATTGGATCTATTTCATGGCGTCGTATATCTATCGAGAGAATGATCCCTATTTATATGCTCTTCATCGCATCAAAACCAATGGCACCGATCAGCAACAGGTAACTCAACCCGGCGTGGGGGTGGAGGTAACACCATCACCAGATTTGAGCCATTTTCTTGTGGAGGAAATGTCTTTAAATTCTCCGAATGCCCATTATGTGATAAACCAAAATGGCGAAGTTTTGGAGGCTCTCACTCAGCCCAGCTTCATCGAAAGTGAACCTGTTATTGAACGGGTTTCCGCAGTTACCCGCGACAGGCGTAACCCCGTTTGGGCTTCGGTACATAAGCCAACAGATTTTGATCCGAGTAAATCTTATCCTGTTATTCATCATGTTCATGGAACAGTTGGCTTTTATTGGAGTTCTGCGGGGGGCGCCCAAAGGCGCGCAGACCTCCGTCAACGGATAGCTGATTTAGGCTTTATTGTGATTGCCGCTGACGGTATGGGCTCTGTCGGCCGAACACGTCGCTTTTTGGAAGCCGCCCATGCGGCGGGGCATCAATGGGGCGGCACCCTGTACATTATTCTTCTTGCTAAAGAAATTGCGAAACAACGACCCTATATGAATATGGATAAAGTCGGCGTTCATGGTCTTTCCCAAGGGGGGAATTGTGCAAGTCGCGCTATTTTTGAATTCCCTGACGACATTCATGTTTCAGTCTCTTCTGCG
>JBCCMT010000432.1:0-1056 GCA_039026195.1 Pseudomonadota bacterium
AAAACATCCCCTGCCTCAAGTCGGATAGAAGAAAGATCGGTGCGGATCATTCGGCTGCGCCGCTGGATCCCTAAAATGATGCAATTGGTTTGAAAGCGGAACCGTATCTGACTAATGGATCGGCCGATAATGCGAGAGCCCGGGGCCACCACGGATTCCACCATGGTCAATTCCCCCGCGCCGCCCTCTAGGGTTTCCACTTCGCTTAAAAACCCAGCGAGGATTTCTTCCCTTGTTTTTAATAATTTTGTCAGGGCATCCCGGGTGGCGGCCACCACAACTTTATCATGCAATCGTAGAGTTAAATCATCAAAGGGGGGCAAAAATGTCTCTTCTCGCCGTTGTACGAGCCGAACCGTCACGTCTTTCAGGCTTGGGAAAAGCCCTGCGACGGATTTCTCCCCAATAAGGGGGTTACCTCTATCCAAGCTCAGCTGCGCTAAAAACTGCCGACCATCGGGCGTTTTTTGCCCTTCTCCATATCGGTCAGGAAGGAAATATTTTGTTGCAAAAGCTAAGTAAATACTTCCAGCTGCAGCAAGGACAAGTCCCAAAGGCGCAAGGGCAAAGAAGGAAAGGCTGTCCCCTGTGCTATACTCATAGGCTTCCACCGCGAGGAGGTTGGTGGAGGAGCCAATGGTGGTGAGCATCCCCCCTAAAATTGACATAAATGAAAGCGGCATCATCAGGCGAGAGGTGGCAATCCCCCCTTGGGCTGCCACGGCTGCCATGATGGGCACAAACATCACCACCACGGGCGTGTTGTTTAAAAAGGCACTCACCGCCATCACAAAGACAAATACAGCCACCACGGCATATTGCCGAAACCGGGCATGGGCTTTGACCAAAACTTGGGTGGGATAATCAAGGGCACCGGATTGATACATGCCTTGGCCCACGATTAAGAGCCCCATAATCGCGAAAAGAGCTGGGCTTGCAAACCCTAGCAATAAATGCGGCGCATCGAGTAGGTTTTCTCCCTCTGGCCCCTCTAGGGGGAAAACAGTAAAGAAAACAAGGAGAAAGCCAACAACAAATGCGCTCACAATCTCCAAG
>JBCCMT010000433.1:0-1054 GCA_039026195.1 Pseudomonadota bacterium
CCTCCTAATTTATTTTCAGTCTCCAATAGGATTAGATGCTTGATTTTACCTATCAATAGACAGAAGAAGAAAATTATTTGAAAGCTTTTGCCGCCCTCGCGGCACAAACGATTACAAAACGTCGGCTCACCCGG
The DNA here is from genome assembly GCA_039026195.1 of Pseudomonadota bacterium. Lineage (GTDB taxonomy): Bacteria > Pseudomonadota > Alphaproteobacteria > Caulobacterales > Parvularculaceae > Parvularcula. Next base: position 135 of record JBCCMT010000433.1, read on the forward strand.
CTTGGAAACCTCCCCCTGGAGGAACGCCTTCAGCTCGCTGAGAAACAAAGCCAATATGCCAATAAAGAACGCGCCTCTTTCCTTGCCATGGTCAGCCATGAGCTGCGCACCCCTCTTCATCAGATTACAGGCTTCGTTGACCTCTTAAAATCGGAAGATATTTCCACATTGGATGGCGCCCAACGCAAAGAATATTTTCAATATATTTGTGATGGTACAGAGCAAATGCATGAGCTCACCGAAAGTGCCCTCACCTTTGCTGCAGCCGATTTTGGCCGGTTGCCCCTCAAACCCCAAAAATTCTCCTTACAGGATGCTGCCACCCGGGGCCTACGGCTCATTGCACCGGAGACAGATCTTTCAGGTTTAACCGATCTCCACATGGAAGGGGATCCCACCCATTTCGCCCAAATTTTTTCAAGTATTGCCAGCACCTATAAAAATAATGGTGCCGATAGCGTTGCTATTGGATGTAATCCCACAATGGATAAGGGCATCAGCCTCATTTTTTGAAGATGGCGCCGCGGAAAGTGATGTAAAACTTGACCCCCAATCCTTCTCCCCCTTTGAAGGGTCAACACCTGTGCTCCACCGTGGGCAGCAGGGGTTTGACATCAGCTTAGCCTTGGCGGACCGGCTGGCCAAAGCCCATGGGGCGCGGCTTTCTATCATCGATCAAGAGCCGTCATCGCAATTACAGCTCGACATTCCTCATACTTTGATGCTCTAGGGTGCGGTGACTATTTAACCATTTGTCTGGTGTGTATCGAAAAACAGTCAGTTTTAGGACCGACGACGATGGACATGCTGGCATATTCAAGGAGAAGGGACGAGAAAATGGCTGTTTTTCGTCATACCCCTTTGGGGTTCGGCCAAAATGGCCTTAGCTTTCGTCGCAAATGCTCGAAAGGGAATAACCC
>JBCCMT010000434.1:0-1030 GCA_039026195.1 Pseudomonadota bacterium
CCCCTAACTCTGGTTGTACGAATGGGTTTGAGTTTCGGGTGAGTGATCCAAATTATGAAGTGAAATCCAGTGCGCTTATCAGTGCTTATATGGCGGGACATGTGGTAAAGGTTCAGTTCGATGCTGATGATATCAATTGTTATGTCAGAGCAAGATATATCGCTGTAAAACCACAGTAAGTCTTGCATCATAGCCCCATAGATTATCCATCGTATTTCTTGCTCAATACTGCTAATACAGCTTATTTGGTAAGTGTTTGAGGTGGTAATGGCTTTGCGATCCTCTGAACGGGGTATCACTCTTTTTGAAATCCTTTTGGTCCTGGCTATTCTGTCGCTAATGGTGGGGGCTGTAAGCTTCTCTATGGGCAACATGCTGCCCTCTTTGCAGCTAAAGCAGGCGGCGGCGACCCTTGAAGCTGACTTGAAAAGGGCGCGGATGACCTCCCGTCGTCAGGCGGGCGGGGTGGAGGTCATATGGCGCGAAACCGGCTATGCTATTGCGCCTATAGACGTAGAGCAGGAATGGGCAAAGGGCATCACACTTATTTGGAGTGAAGAGGCCCCTTTGGCGTTTGTCGATGGGGTCCCCTCCACCGGCGGTTCGGTCCGTTTAACCTACCGAGGTCGAGAAATAACCCTCCGTGTGGAACCCTTCACAGGGAGAGTTCATCTTGTCCCCTAAATCTAGCCAAAGGGGCTATGCCTTAACAGAGGTTTTGATCGCTGCAGCCATTGCTGCCATGGTGGTGGCGGCGTCGGCCACCAGTATCAGTATCTCGTCGGCCGCGAAGATGCGGAGTGATGTCCTACACGCTCAAGTGCAAGAGCTAGAAGCCATTCTGGCCAAGGCCAAGGCGGGCATGCCCTTGCGGCAGTTACGGCAAGAGCATCCGGCCTTTGATATGACCCTGTCTGCGCTCCCCTTGTCAAATCAGCCAACCCCCATGGAGAAAAGGCCCGTCACCCTGACGGTAATGCATCAAGAGCGCTCTACCGTCCGCCTTGAGACGATTATTCTCCAGAATGAG